>CAJFOC010000007.1 GCA_904395815.1 uncultured Holdemania sp. | reverse complement strand
TTTAACACATTCCCTGTCTATCCGCTGTCCGCAAAACCATTGATTTTATTAGCTTTTTGCCGCTATCGCTATCACACCTCATTATTGGTCATCCCTGTTTTTCTTTTTGCGGATTGTATTTTTAAAAATTGTCAGGCGGCGGTTCTCTTCGCTTTCCAAAGAATCGCAAACGGGCTGATTCGCTGGAGGGGAAAAGGCCTTCTCATCGCTTGACGATCGCATACATCAGACTGCTGAAATCCGGCAGCGCTGCAGTGATTCCCTTTTCGATAAGGGTGAGATGGTTGCGGGCCAGTTCTTTTTCCCATGTGTTCCAGGATACCATTCTGCACGATGTTGCGGCAATCAGCATCTTGCCGGATTCGTGGCTTCTTTCCTGCAGAGTCCAGGCAGCGGAAATATCGCTTTGAGTTTCCATTTCCCCATCGCCCATCGTGCAGATCAGCGCGATTCCCTGCAAGGACAGGTGGTTGCGGATGAACTGATAAAAGCCGTTTCTGTCTTCATCCGGGACAAGCATGTGGATCAGGGCAATGGCGAAGATGAAGTCATAGGTTTCTGTCAGCTGATCGGCAAGGCAATCCAGCACGCGGAAATGATCTGCGTAGCCGGGAATCGTTTTTCTGCAGTAAGCGATGGCTTCCGGTGAAACATCGGTGGCCAGCAGCTGAAACCCGTGTTCAAGTACGGTTCTGGAATCCCGCCCTTCTCCACATCCGATTTCAAGCAGACGATGCTTCGGGGTGATTTGATACTGTTCAAGAGTTTTCATGACAAGCGGTGTGCTGATGGTGCTGGACCAGCTCATCCCGCGGGCATGCACGGTTTTATATCGTTCCTCGTAAGCTTCGTAATACTTTCTGTTTTCTTTGTTTATCATCCTGTCTCTCTCCGTTGTTACTATCTTAAAATCGAATGACGCCGGCAGAAGAAACGGTTCCTGGTTTGTCAGCAGTTTTTTGTTCAGTCCCGGCAGGATACGCCAATGACAGCCGGAAGAAAGAGCGCACAGAGCGGTTCGGTGTGCCGTGTCGGTTATTGTGAATTCTGCTGACGGCGGCGAACCAGTTCGATCGCTTCTTTGCCGCTGATGCGTTCGATGGTCATTTTCAGCATGCACAGCGCGTCCCAGTCTTTGTCGATCGCCTGGTTACGATGCTCCTGGCTGTCGTTGAAAGCGTATTTCATCGCCAGACGGCAGATCGCTTCCCGTTTTGCCTGTGGATCATCCATGATTTCGATGCGGCCGAAAACAATGACGCTGCGATACCAGGTCGTATAGGTTTCAGGGATGACCTCATCCTGATCGATCACGCAGAAGGAGGCGTTGGGATTGGCTTTCAGCGCTTCCAGTTTGTGTCCGCTGCGGGCGCAGTGAAAATACAGGGTATCCGCATCGTAAACAAAGCTGAGCGGGACGGCATAAGGACAGCCCTGTCCGTCGCAGACAGCCAGGACTCCGCTGCTGGCGTGGCGCAGAATTTTCTGACATTCCTGTTCGGACAGCGCCTGTTTAACGCGGCGCATCGGGTAAGACATACATCATTCCTCCTGACTCCGGTTTGTTTTGATTTCCAACGATTCCGGATACCGTCACTATAGCGAATGCGGGGCGGGAAGTCAATCTGTCCGGTTGTGCGCGGTGGAAAGAAAACTTCCGGAATTCAGCGTCTGTCATGGCGTTAAGCGTAAAATGTACAGAAGTCGGTACGGAAAAGGGAACGTTTTTGACAATCTCATGGTATAATAAGGCCAGTATGCATTTTGAACAGTTTTTTCAGTTGATCGGAGGTAAAAAAGATGGCAATCGAAAAAATGAACGAAATCAGTGATTTTGATGAAGATATCAAAGCCAGAGAGGCGCTGATCCGGGAAGCAGAGGAGCTGGATCGTTCCCAGAGCTGGAACGAAGCGGCGCCGGTCATTCTGGAGCTGAGAAAGCGCTGGCGCCGGATTCATTACTGGGATTCTGCTTATGAAGACGAACTGGCGGAAAAGTTTGACGCCCTCATCGACGAGTTTTATGCCAAGCGCAAGGAAGAATTTCAAAGTATCCGCAAAGTCAAGGAAGAGCTGATCGAGCGGGCAAGAGCGCTGTCCGGTTCGCAGAACTGGAAGCAGACAACCGATGAGATGAATGAGCTGATGAAGCAGTGGAAGGCGGCGGGATCGGCCGGCAAGGAGATCGACGATCAGCTGTGGGAACAGTTCAATCAAGCCCGTCAGACGTTCTTCGACCGCAAGCATGAAGACTGGCAGCAGCGTCAGGAAAAGGCGGGCAATGCGCGTCAGCTCAAGGAAGAGCTGATTCGTCAGGCAGCTCAGCTGGCGGATTCGGATCACTGGCAGAAAACCGGCGAACAGTTCCGGAAACTGATGGATCAGTGGAAGGCCAGCGGTTATGCCGGCAGAGAGGTGGACGATCAGCTGTGGGAGCAGTTCAACGGCTATCGCCAGCAGTTCTTTGATCGCCGCAATGAAGCTTATCAGCAGATTCATGCCGAACATCAGCAGAAAGCCCAGCAGAAACGGGAGCTGATCCAGCAGGCGCAGCAGATCGCGGCGAAAAAGGAATACAACCGGGCTAACACAGACACGATGAAGCAGCTCAACGTGGACTGGAAGGCGATCGGCAACTGCGGCCGGGAGCTGGACGACGAACTGTGGAAGGAATTCCGGGCGGCCGCGGATGATTATTTTGACGGACTGAAGCAGGCCAACGAACAGAAACATGCGCAGTGGCTGCAGCGGATGCAGGAAGCCCGCAACCGCAAACAGGAACTGATTCAGTCTCAGCAGAAACAGCTGCGCTGGATGAAAAATGAGATGGCCAGCCTGCTGTCTCAGACGGCGGTGGATGAAATGGCGGAGGACATTGCCGACAAGGAAGCGTTCATCCAGGAGCTGGAAAAGGAAATTGCCGAAATCAATGAGAAAATCGGTCAGTAATCAGACCGGTTTCTCAGCGATGGATACCATCGTATAGAATTCGATGACATCATGCGGAAAAAGCGTCGAGCTTCTTCCGCATTTTTTTTCATAAAAAGACATTGGCGAACAGCGGCATCGGCGCTGCGACAGCCCCGGCATCCGCTTTCATCTGTGAGAAAGACAGGACGATATCGATCTGCAAACCGGTTTGACTGATGGCAAAGCGCTTTTGAAAAAAGAAGCGGAAAGGGTGTTCCTTTCCGCTTGCGATGAATTACAGCTGCTGAATGACGCGATCCCAGGTGTTAGTGCCGATGACGCCATCCGCGTTCAGTCCGTTCAGTGCCTGAAAGGTCTGTACGGCCCGCCGGGTATTCTGACCGAAATTGCCGTCGGTACTCAGCAATGGAATCGGCGCGATGATCTGATTCAGGTATTCCTGAAATTTCTGAACGCCCAGACCCACGCTGCCGACGCTCAGCGTCCGGGAGGTTTTGTTGGTTTCCGGCGCCGGCACCGACAGATTTTTGAATTCGGTAACAATGCGGTTCCAGGTGTTGCTTCCCAGCACGCCATCCACACTCAGCTGGTGCAGATACTGAAAAACTGCGACGGCAAATTCGGTTGCCTGTCCGTAAACGCCATCTTCTACCAGAGGTTTCAGATTTGGAGCACCCAGAATCTGATTCAGGTAGTACTGCATTTTCTTGACGTCGATACCGGAGCTTCCGACACGAAGCGCATAAGCCATGGTAGTCACCTCCTTCCTCTATCACTGTATGAGACAGGCGGCAAAAAGGCTGGGCGAAAGAAGCGCAGCCTTTAACTCGGATTCGTGAAAAAAGATTTATTAAAGAAAATCAACATTCTGTTGACAAGACGCTGAAACTGAGTAAAATGTTAGTGTCCTAACAAAAAAGAGGTGAGTGCATGAGCGAAGTGATGGAAAGAGACATCGGTTCTGAATTCAGAATCGTCAATCAGCTCATTCATCGTAAAATGGAGTTTTTTCGGATGGAGGATCAGTGTACTTTGACCTGGGTCCAGACGCATATCATCTGTTTTCTGATCAAGCATCAGGAGGATGAAAAGGGAATCTTTCAGAAGGATGTGGAAAAGGAGCTGAAAATCAGGCGTTCCACTGCAAGTCAGATTCTGAATGTGCTGGAGCGGGACGGATATCTGATTCGCCAGCCGGTAGCGCAGGATGCGCGGCTGAAGAAGCTGGTGCTGACGGAAAAGGCGCTGAAACTGGATTCCATGATGAAAAATAACATGACCCGAATGGAGGCGCTGCTGAAGCAGGGCCTGACCCAGGAAGATCTCAGCCACTTTTTTTATGTTCTGGATCGTATAAAGAAAAATCTTGAATGATGAATCGCAGGACTGCCTGCGCAAGAAAGAAGGAAAGGAGAATTTTATGATTCAACGGTTATTGAAGGAAGTCAGGGGATACAAGAAGGCTTCCATCCTGGCGCCGCTGTTCATGGTAGGCGAAGTCATTATGGAACTGATGCTTCCGTTTCTGATGTCGTTTATCATCGATTACGGCGTGAATCAGGGAGACATGTCTCAGGTATTCAAATACGGCAGCCTGATGCTGGTGTGCGCGTTTATTTCCTTGTTTTGCGGTGCTCAGAGCGGTAATTATGCGGCTTACGCTTCCAGCGGTTTTGTAAAAAACCTGCGCCAGGCCATGTTTGAGAATATTCAGAGGTTTTCGTTTGCGAATATCGACAAGTATTCCACCTCCGGTCTTGTGACCCGCATGATGACCGATGCGACCAATGTTCAGAATGCTTATCAGATGGTCTTGCGGATGTGCGTGCGGGCGCCGCTGATGCTGATCGTCGCCATGTGCATGACTTTTTATATCAACGCCGAACTGGCGCTGATCTTCCTGGTGGCGATGATCTTTCTGGCCATCGTGCTGGGGTTCATCACGCTGAAATCATATCCGATGTTCAACCGGACATTCAGAAAATACGATGATCTCAACGCCAGCGTTCAGGAAAATGTCACCAACATCCGGGTTGTTAAAGCGTATGTGAAGGAAGAAGCGGAAATTTCCAAATTCCGCAAGGCTGCGGGCAACCTGAAAGCGATGTTCATGAAGGCTGAGAATATCCTGGTCTTCAACAGCCCGGTGATGCAGCTGACGATGTATGGCTGCATTCTGGCGCTGAGCTGGCTGGGAGCGCAGATGATCGTGGGCAGTTCGCTGACAACCGGCGAGTTGATGAGCATGTTTACCTATACGATGAATATCCTGATGAGTCTGATGATGCTGTCGATGATCTTTGTCATGCTCAGCATGTCGCTGGCTTCCGCACGGCGAATTCATGAGATTCTGGAAGAAAAGCCAAGCATTGTCAACCCGGAACATCCGGTGATGGAAGTGGCTGACGGTTCCATTGAATTTGATCATGTCAGCTTCGGCTATTATCAGGGCGAAGACAAGTATGTGCTTTCGGATATCAATCTGAGTATCCGGCCCGGTGAAACGATCGGTATCCTGGGTCCGACCGGTTCCAGCAAATCCACGCTGATGAATTTGATTCCGCGGCTGTATGACGTTTCGGAAGGAACGGTGCGCGTCGGCGGCGTCGATGTCCGCGATTATGATCTGGACACGCTGCGCAACAGCGTCGCGATGGTATTGCAGAAAAACGTGCTGTTTTCAGGAACGATCAAGGACAACCTGCGCTGGGGTAACGAACAGGCGACGGATGAGGAAATGCTGGAGGCCTGCAAGCTGGCCTGTGCGGATGAATTCATCCAGGGGTTCCCTAAGAAATACGACACCTATATCGAACAGGGCGGAACCAATGTATCCGGCGGTCAGAAACAGCGACTGTGTATTGCCCGCGCGCTGCTGAAAAAGCCGAAAGTACTGATTCTGGACGATTCCACCAGCGCGGTGGATACGCGGACGGACAGTCAGATCCGCAAGGCGTTCCGGGAAGACATTCCGGACACGACCAAGATCATCATCTCGCAGCGGATTTCCTCCATTGAGGATGCCGACCGGATCATTGTCCTGGACGAAGGCCGGATCAACGGCATCGGCACACACCAGCAGCTGCTGGCAAGCAACGCCATGTATCAGGAAGTCTATGAGACTCAGAAGAAAGGAGGCGACGACGATGAGTAACCGTCCGCGCAATGTAGGAACCAACGGGGAAAAGCTGAATACCCGGATTCTGAAACGGCTGATGGGCTATGTATTGTCCCGTTACAAGTTCCGTTATCTTATCGTAGTGATCTGCATTATCATTTCCGCGTTGGCCAGCGTCGCTTCTTCTGTCTTTATGAGAACGCTGATCGACGGGTACATCATGCCGCTGATCGGTCAGGCCAATCCGGATTTTGCGCCGCTGTTCCGTACGCTGTGCATGATGGCCTGCATTTACATGATCGGCGTCATCGCCAATTTCATTTATCAGAAAATTCTCGTCGTCATTTCGCAGGGGACGATGAATGATCTGCGTAACGATTTGTTCAGCCATATGGAAAAGCTGCCGATTCAGTATTTTGACACCCATGCTCATGGTGATATCATGTCGGTATATACCAACGATATCGATACGCTGCGGCAGGTCATCTCGCAAAGCATTCCGCAGTTTCTCTCATCGCTGTTCACGATCGTTTCCGTCTTTTTCTCCATGATCGTGATGAGCGTTCCGCTGACGCTGGTCAGCCTGTTCATGGTGGTGATCATGCAGTTTGCGCTGCGCAAGATCATGCGGAAATCGGGCCGGTATTTCGGCGCGCAGCAGCGGCAGCTGGGTGTGGAAAACGGTTATATTGAAGAAATGATGGAAGGAGCCAAGGTGGTCAAGGTCTTTACCCATGAGGACAAGGCCATCGAGGAATTCACAGCCATCAACAACGAGCTGTGCGAGGCTTCTTATAAAGCCAATCGCTATGCGAACATCCTGATGCCGATTGTCGGCAACCTCGGCAACATCTCCTATGTTCTGTGCGCTTTCATCGGCGGCATGCTGGCGCTGAACGGCATCGGCGGTCTGACGCTGGGCGGTCTGGCTTCTTTCCTGGCGCTGAACAAATCGTTCAACGGTCCGCTGAACCAGATTTCCCAGCAGCTGAATTCGGTGATCATGGCGATGGCCGGTGCGGAGCGTGTTTTCGAACTGATCGATCAGAAACCGGAAGTGGACGAAGGCAAGGTAACGCTGGTCAACGCGGAAGAACACAGCGACGGGACGCTGAGCGAGGCCGACCATCCTACCGGTGTCTGGGCCTGGAAGCATCCGCATCCTGATGGCAGCGTCAGCTATGTCAAGCTGATCGGCGATGTGCGCTTCCACGATGTGACCTTCTCCTATGTTGAAGGAAAGCCGGTTCTGCATAACATTGAACTGTTTGCGGAACCAGGTCAGAAGCTGGCCTTTGTCGGTGCGACCGGCGCCGGCAAGACGACGATGACCAATCTGATCAACCGTTTCTATGATGTGCAGCAGGGAACCATTACCTATGACGGTATCGATGTCAAGCTGATTCGCAAGGATGATCTGCGCCGTTCGCTGGGCATTGTCCTGCAGGATACGCACCTGTTCACAGGAACGATCGAGGACAATATCAAATATGCCCGCCCGGAAGCGACGCATGAAGAAGTGGTGGCGGCCGCCAAACTGGCCAATGCCCATTACTTTATCAAGCATCTGGAAAACGGCTATGACACATGGCTGACCCGGGACGGTTCTTCTCTGTCGCAGGGACAGCGTCAGCTTCTGTCGATCGCCCGCGCTGCGCTGGCCAATCCGCCGGTATTGATTCTGGATGAGGCGACCTCATCCATCGACTCGCGGACTGAAAAACTGGTTCAGGAAGGCATGGACAAACTGATGAGCGGCAGAACGACGTTTGTCATTGCGCATCGGCTGAGTACGATTAAGAACTCTCATGCGATCATGGTCATGGATCACGGCCGGATTATTGAACGCGGCAACCATGAACGCCTGATGGAGAAAAAGGGAGTTTATTATCAGCTGTATACAGGATTGATTGAAAATGACTGACAGAACATGCACCTCACATTCCGAAAGGAAGATGAAGGTGCATGTTCCTTTTGTTGACTTGAAGTTGACTTCAGGGTTTATAATCAAAGGGAGTTTTTGACAGATTGAGGAGGGATTGCGATGGCTCGATCAGAGTCGGGGGTTTTGATGACAGAGGGGACGATCTGGAAAAAAATTGTCTTTTTCGCCATGCCGATCCTTTTCGGCAACTTGTTTCAGCAACTGTACAACACGGTCGATTCGCTGATCGTCGGTAATTTTCTGGGCAGCGAAGCGCTGGCGGCGGTCAGCTCTTCGGGGAATCTGATTTATCTGCTGGTCGGCTTTTTTAACGGCATCGCGCTGGGCGCCGGCGTGGTCATCGCGCGTTATTATGGCGCGAAAGACGCGCAGAGCGTGGAGCGGGCGGTGCATACGATCGTCGCGCTGGGATTGGTATCCAGTTTGATTCTGACGGTGGTGGGCGTGGTACTGGCGCCGCAGATTCTGATCTGGATGGGGACTCCGGCGGAGGTGCTTGACCTTTCGGTGACGTATTTCCGTGTTTATTTTGCCGGCTCGCTGGGATTTGTCATGTACAACGTGTTTGTCGGCATTCTGCAGGCAGCTGGCGACAGCCGCCATCCTCTGATTTATTTAATAGTTTCATCAATCACCAATGTCGTGCTGGATCTGTTGTTTGTGGCAGGATTGGATATGGGCGTGGGATCTGCCGCGTTTGCGACGATTGTGTCGCAGCTGCTCAGCGCCGGACTGTGCCTGCGCCGTCTGATGAAAACCCGGGATACCTACCGGGTGGTGGTAAGCCGCATCCGGTTTGATTTGCCGATGCTGAAACAGATTGTCCGATTCGGTCTGCCTTCGGGATTGCAGAATTCGATCATCGGATTTGCCAATGTCGTCGTCCAGTCCAATATCAACGCTTTTGGTCAGTCAGCCATGGCCGGCTGCGGCGCTTTCTCCAAAATCGAAGGATTCGGCTTTTTGCCGATCACCAGCTTTACCATGGCGCTGACGACGTTTGTCGGACAGAATCTGGGAGCGCAGAAAACAGAACGGGCCAAAAAAGGAGCGCGCTTTGGTATCCTGTGTTCCATGACGCTGGCGGAAATTATCGGAATCATCATCTTTATCGGAGCGCCGATGCTGATCGGGCTGTTCAGTCAGGACGCCGAGGTGATTCAGATCGGAACGGGAAGGGCGAGAACTTCCGCACTGTTTTTCTTCCTGCTGGCTTTTTCGCATTGCATGGCAGCCATTTTGCGGGGCGCGGGGAAATCGACTGTACCGATGCTGGTGATGCTGCTGACCTGGTGTCTGGCAAGAGTGACTTTCATTACGATTGCCGTTCATTTTGTTCCGGTCATCGACATCGTCTTCTGGGCCTATCCGCTGACGTGGCTGATGAGCTCGGCAGCTTTTCTGGTCGCTTATCGGCGGCTGGACTGGCAACGGGCGTTTCAGTGAGGGTGAACGGTTCGTCAACAGGAAAAATTTCCCGGGAAATTCGTCGATAGCTGCACAATTTTGTGTTCTGAAAAACTGACAGTTCAAAAAACGATCAGGAGAATGGCGCTGAAAGCGGGGCATGCATTGACTTCGATTGCGAATTTGGCTAATCTGAAAAGAGAAGGATCAGGCAAAAACAGGAGGCAAAAACGGATGCGGAAAGCATGGATCAGGTTTTGCATGGCGGCTTTTTTCCTGAGCGGTTGTCAGCCGATCGCCACACCGGACAGACAGCAGCTGGCAGAAAACACACGGCAGGTCTTTGAACAGCTGCAAAGCGGAGATTTTTCAGCGGTGGTCGCGCGGATGGATGAGAAACTGGCGGCTCAGGTGAATGAGACGGTGCTGAAAAACAAATGGCATCAGATGGTTTCTCAGCTTGGAGAATACCGCGGCATTGACATCGTTGACGTTCAGCAGCGGCAAAAACAGTGGCTGTGTACTCTGCGCGCCGATTATGAACATCAGGGACTGCAGCTGTCGGCGGTGGTTCAGCGCGATGGGACCATCACGGGCATTCAGCTGGATTTTTCCGCCAGGGTACGGCCGATGGAGGAAACGGAATTCTATCAGGAAGTTCCGGTACAGATTGAAACGCAGCTGACAGGGAAACTGACGCTGCCCAAACAGGAGGAACAACCTCCGGTGGTGATTGTGTTTCATGGATCCAGGCAGCACGATATGGATGGAGCTGGCGGCGACGACACGGCTCGGCCGCTGGCCGATCTGGCGCATGCGCTGGCACAGCGCGGCATTGCGACGTTACGCTATTCTTCGTCACGGGATACGGATCCATGGCAGGCGGAGGCACAGATGACCATTGAAACGGAAGTGCTTGAAGCGGTCGATGAGGCAATCCGGCTGGTTGGCGAAATGGACAGCGTCAATAACCGGCAGATCTTTGTCGCAGGTCATGGTCTGGGCGGCATGCTGATCCCGAGAATTGCGGCGGATCATCCGGAACTGTCCGGGGTCATTTCGCTGGCCGGAACGCTGCGGCCGGCGGATGAGGTGCTGGCAGATCAGCTGGCAGCGCAGGTTGAGTCGGAATCGGCCATGACAGAGGAAGAAAAACAGGCGGCGCTCAGTCAGTATGCGCTGGAGCTAAAACGGATACGTCAGCTGGAAGAAAAGACTCCTTCTCAGATGATTCTGGGACAGCCTTCAGGATACTGGTATTCGCTCAATCAGGCCTGCGGCATGAATTATCTGGACGCGCTGCAGACGATGCCGATTCTTGTTCTGCAGGGAGAAAAGGACACGCAGATTACAACCGAGGCGGACTATTCACTTTGGCAGACCGCGCTGGAAGAATATCCGCAGGCGGAATTCAAACTGTATCCTGCTCTGGATCATTGGTTTATGCCAGATCCGACTTCTGCGGAAAATCATGACGAGGCAGAGCGGCATGTCAGTGAGGAAGTGGCCGACGACATCGCCGCCTGGATTGAAACGCTGCAGAATCAGCCGGGGAACCGCCATGATTTCAGCGATTGAACGAGAACAAAAAGACCGGAGTACTGCCGTTGTATGGCAAAATACTCCGGTTTTTTGTCGGGCTGGCATAAAGAAACATTACAGCCGGATTTCGAAAATCTTGACTTCTCCCGGAAGAAATCGGGTCGTCAGGGTATGATTGTCAAAATGAAGATAGGATTCGGCCTGTTCGCTGGAAAAGATCAGGCGGGCTTGCGTATCATGATCAAGAAAACGCTGCGGTAAATTCCAGAGCTGAATCAGGTGATCCCGCGGCGCGTTCAGATCATGATTGGCAATGACAAGAATCATGGAGCGGCGTAAAGCATAGCCAAATCCGACCGCCGGAATCCAGGGACCTTCAAACATCAGCGGAATGATGCTGTTGTCGTTCAGCATCGCTGAACGATATTTCCGGCGGATCGCCGAGGCTTTTTCCAGAAGCAGAGGCAATTGCCAGCGATCCGGATCGGTAAGATGGAAAGCATAGCGGTCAAACAGAGCCAGCTTGCGGTAAAACGGATCGCTGGGATCAAGCTGCAGGTGTTCATCCGCCCGGCAATCCAGTCCGGTATTCATCGGCTGTTTTTCATAGACTTCCTGTCCGGAATTCAGAAACGGAACGCAATGGGGAAGAAACAGATCCAGAAGCGTGATCATCCGGCAAAATGTTCTTCCTCCCTCACGGGCGCTTAACCGCGGCGTATCATGGGTTTCTCCGGCGGCAAACATCGGGCAGGGAAGATTCAGGGCGCCATAGGCAAAGGCGTTCAGACGATCTTCCCGCGGCCGTGTCAGTTCGGTAAACCCGTTGCCTGCGATCATGTTGTAGCCTTTTTCCACCGAAATCTGAGCGTTGTCTTTTGACAGCTCCTCCGCGATAAAACAGAAATCCGGATCCACTTCTCTTGCCCGGCTGATGATGTTGTGAACCAGCGGCAATGGCAGCGCATGCCCCATATCAATGCGCGCGCCGTCAATGCCGAATTTTTCCTGATAAAACGGAATGATGCTTTCCAGCATGTCCCACAGCGGCTGATTGGGAATGTTGCCCGGATTCAGGCTGCTTTTGGCCACATCGTACAGAATGTAAGGCGCGATTTCCTCGTTTTCAGGAAGATAGGGCTGCGACGCTGCCGGATGATCCAGATACATCCGGAAAAAGGTAATGTCGCTCCAGGCTGGCTGAGGATCGTTGATGCAGTCGCTGAAAGCCGGAGCGACCGTAATTCCAAAGCGCTGCCGGATCAGGTCGGAAAGATCCTGTTTTCCCCGTTTCCAGCTGCGAATCAGCGCTTTCCATTTTTCCGGATCTCTCTGTTGTGGAGACGGACGGAATTTCCGGATGTGCTGCAGCACTTCCCGGCTGGCATAGATTTTTTCCAGGTATTGCTGCTGGGCGGATACCCCCGGTTCTACCCCTGGAACCAGCGGCGGCCGGTAACCTTCCAGCACGTTGCTTTCTATCCAGTAAAACCAGTCGGGATGCTCCGCGATCAAATCGGAGTCGATGGCGTTGGTTCGCGGAATGATATCGATGATAACTTTGATATCCAGCAGATGACACGCCTCCACCAGCGCCTGAAATTCTTCATCGACGGACATCTGGTCACATGTCATGGGATCTTTCAGGCTGCTGTCCAGCTCAAAGAAATTCTTGACGCTGTAAGGCGAACCTAACTCTCCTTTTTTGTTTTTCCGCGAATACTTCATAACCGGAAGCAGGTACAGCGTATCAATACCCATTTTTTTCAACAGCGGAAGCAAAGCCAGCGTTTTGACAAAAGTACCGTTTTCCTGCAGCCCGTACAGATCGGCCTCTTCCAGCTTGCCGCTGCGATCATGATCCCAGCTTCCCGAGCTGCGGATCATACAGGAATAGATAAAGCTCTGGCGAATCCAGTTGCCTTTGCGAAGCTCTTTGGGAAGAGTATGATGGCGGTAATAGGGAGTGGCGGCATCGGAAGCATCCCTGTCTTTCAGCCAGTGATCGATCAGATCGGCAAAAAAACGAAAGGGATTGACGATAATTTCTCCGTTTCCCACAGGCAGCCCGCCGGACTGAACGGCGATGTGGTCGCAATCCCACAATTCGGGAATCGTATAGTTGATCGGATACCGGTGCAGCTGTTCCTGTTGTCGGAGAATGTCTTTCAGTTTGTTCAAACTACTCATGCAGATCGCTCCTTGACGAAAATGAATTTCCCGTATAGACAAATTTATTCTATCATGAAAACAGATTCCTGCGGCATGAAATGATAGCGATTACAGAGACGACAGGTTATTTCTTGTCAAGACAGAAGAACTCTGATACCATAAAAACAGTTTACAATAAGATCGGTTGAGGTGAAATCAATGAGAAGGTGGATGACTGTTCTGCTGTGCAGTCTGCTGGCGCTTGCCGGATGTGCGCAGGAAAAACCCTGCGTGGCGGAAAACGGAGTGGTCTGTTATGATGAGGAAACAGGTCAGTTTCAAATTGAGGACAATGCGGTCATACGCGTTATGGTGGATCATGAAGAGTATGGGGAAGCGCTGGTGGAATTGTGGAACCAGGTTCATCCGGAACATCCGGATGTGATTGAACCGGTTCTGGCCAGCACGTACGATGCGGTCAGCTGGATGCAGAGCAAGACCGATCTGGCTTTGATGTGGAGCTCCGATGCGGCGCAGATTCTCGGGTATTTTCAGCCGGTGAACGAAGATCTGGCCGATCAGCTGCGTCCTTATTTTCCGCAGCAGTTCGGAGAATTGCTGAATAGCGAAGCGCTGTATTATGTGCCGATGAGTTACTATGGCATGGTGTTTTCAACCAACGTGACGATGCTTCAGGAGCTGGGCTATGCGGTTGCGGACAACAATCAGGATGGTCTGGTGGATGATTTTGACTCGTTTGAGAAACTGGCCGAGCTGGCAAAGGCATGGGATGGAACCGTCCAGAGAGTGAAAGACCAGACGGTCACGGCAATCTTGCCGGTTTCTTTCAGTGATCTGTGGTCATCAGTGGTGTGGCTGAGTGCCGGCGGATTTCGTTTCTTCTCTTCCTGGGATGCGCTAAAGCCCGGATTTGATAGTCCGGAGTTTTTGCAGGCATTACAGTTTCTGCGCTTTCTGGGAGGATACAGCTGGTATCTGGAAGAAGCGGAAGTCGTGCCGGATGAATCGGCTGTCGCAGCGGAGGCGGTCGAACAGCCGGTTTCGGATCCGCAGCCTGCCGCGACGGAAGCGGTGATGGAGGAGCAGAACCGCAGTTTTTCAGAGTTAAACCGGCAGGCGCTGAAGGAAGGATGGCAATATGACGTTTATCTGGAGAAACTGATTTCACCGTTTTCCATGGTCGGAACCTGGATGTTCTATCAGGAACAGGAGGAAATCGAACAGCAGGATTTCTGGTTCTCCAAAATGCCTTCCTGGCAGGGCCAGACTTTATCGCCGCTGGCGCAGAGCCGCGGATATCTGATCAGCGCGCAGACAGAGTATCCTTCCGCGGCCAACGAAGTGCTGCGGCTGATTCGCAGCGAGGCGGGAATTCAGCTGTATCTTGACTGTACCGATGAGATTGCGGCAGTGACGGAAACGGATTGGGCTGATCGTCGTCCTGTTTTGGCGGAAGGGGAAGAAAAAGCTGAATCCGAAGAAGTTGCCAAACTGTATCTGAATTTTGGGTCGGAAAATCGAAAACAGCTGATGGACGCGTTTGCGTATTCTCAAGAGGAATCGATGGTAGCTTTCCAGCAAGATCCGTCTGTACGAGGATGGACCATGCTGGAAGAGCTGGATATTCTGGATATGATGAGAAAGGTATTCAGCATGGAAATGACTCCGGAAGAAGCGCAGGCCGATCTGATGGCACGCAGTGAGACGTGGATGACTCCTTATCAGCCGCAGGATGAGGAAACGGAAAATCAGACGCCGGCAGAGAAATAACGGCGCCTGATCTGTGAAGGATGGGCAGCGGGACTTCCTGTTTCAAAATTCTGCAGAAACGGGAAGCCTGCCAGTCCGTTGCATTGGGAAAAACGGTGGAATCGGAAGTGTGGACAGATGCCTGAAAAGCCGGAGTTTTCAGCAGGAGAAAAGATCGGTTCGTTTCACGTCATGAATTTCTATTAAAACCTTCGATATTTTCAAAAACATTATTGACGGTTCTTTTTAGTTGTGGTATATTATTAAAGCACTGATAAGTAAGCTGAAAAATGGAGGCTTAGCTCAGTTGGGAGAGCGTCTGCCTTACAAGCAGAGGGTCGGGGGTTCGAGCCCCTCAGCCTCCACCATTTTTTTTGCCGACTTAGCTCAATTGGCAGAGCAACTGATTTGTAATCAGTAGGTTGTAGGTTCGATTCCTATAGTCGGCACCAGGAGTTGGAGAGGTAGCGAAGTGGCTAAACGCGGTTGACTGTAAATCAATTCCCAACGGGTTCGGCAGTTCGAATCTGCCCCTCTCCACCATTGATTTTAGCTATTGGGGCATAGCCAAGCGGTAAGGCAACAGACTTTGACTCTGTCATTTCCCTGGTTCGACCCCAGGTGCCCCAGCCAATTTGCTGGTCACAGTCGTCCCGGTAGCTCAGGCGGTAGAGCAACTGACTTTTAATCAGTGGGTCGAAGGTTCGATTCCTTTCCGGGACACCATTCTTATTGCGGATGTAGTTCAATGGTAGAACTTCAGCCTTCCAAGCTGGCCACGTGGGTTCGATTCCCATCATCCGCTCCATAACAATTTGAGCCTTTAATTAAGGGCTTTTTTATTATATGGCACGATTTTGGCATGATATTGATGTGTCGGAATTCAATAAAAGTCCCCACTCTCCGATTAAGGAAGGTGAGGTATCTCTATCTCTCTGATGGCTGAATCAGATCCTCGTAAAACTTTATCATCGTACCGTTTCCATCGTCTGTGAGAACAGGCTGATGTTCGTCCTTGTTCTTTTTTCGGATAAGAAATTGTTAAGATTACTGCTGCTGGATCCGTTTTGACAAATGTAGCTTGTACTTTTCGACAATTTCCTCTATAGTAGACTTAAGAAGACGAAAAGAGGAAAAATGATGAAAAAAATTCTGACTTTGGCATTAGCACTTTTGCTGATGGCGGGCTGTTCCAATGGCACAGCGGCATCAGTCAATCTTGACGGTATGAGCGCGGAGGAACAATATCAGAAAAGCGTCGAGGTCATGCAGGGAATCAATGAGCTCGAAGCCGAAATGAACATGGAACTGACGATGTCATACAACGGGGAAACGATGACGCAGGATTCGCTGACGACGATGAAAATCAGAGGAATCAACAGCGATACTCCGGAAGCGGAAATCGCGGTCAGCGCTGCCGGACAGGACATGACCATGTATTTGAAAGACAACATGATCTATATGGATATGCTTGGCACCAAGGTGAAGACCTCGGCGGCTGATTCCGGAATCGACAGCTCGGTAGACCAGGTGGAACTGGATGCCTATGACCCTTCCGTCATGCTGAATCTGACTTCTGAAAAACAGGGCGAGGACTATCTGATTTCCTATCAGATGAGTCAGGATCTGATGAATGAATATCTTGGCGATCAGCTGTCCACGCTGCAGCAACAGATCCCGGGAGCCGAAATTCAGATTAACGACGCGAGCGCGACGACGCTGATCGATAAGAATGCCCAGGTAAAACAGATGGTATTGAACATCGATATGGATATGGGCGCTGAGGGCGAGACGATCAACTTCAATATGGCGATGACCATTGATTATAAGAACCTGAACAACGTGACGATCGCTTTCCCGGAAGATCTTGATTCTTATCAGGAATACTAATTGAAACAGAAAAATGTCAGAAGTGAAATTCTGGCATTTTTTGTTTTTGAAGGAAAGCGGCCGCCATCGCAGCCGGGAATGATGATAAAAGCGGAAAAGAAAGAGAACGGCTTGACCGATCCGATTACGGGGGGTATTCTGAAAGAGACAGAATAGGGCAGAGTCCGCAATCCAAAGCTGTCCGCCATGCGATTTCTGTTTTCCTGGCAGTATCGCGAAGCAAACAACCGGGATTGTCTCTGATTGCGGCTTGACTGAAAAGATCTGATGCATGCGGTTCACTGAACGTCAATCCGGCATACAGAAGGAGCGCCGTGAACTATCGTCTCAGACCGCATCAGATCGAGCTGATCACCGATCACGATCTGAAGGAGGAGTGGAAATGTTTGTTCGTGGTGAGCGTATTGTCACTGAGCAGGGGATTGTCGGAGGGATTTTGAATGTGGAACAGGGGCGGATTACGGAAATTCTGCCATTGAGCGCCCGGGTCGCCGTGACGGAAGATGCCGGGAAAAACTGGATTCTGCCGGGAATTATCGATACTCATAATCATGGAACGATGGGATACAGTCTGATGAGTTCTCAGCTGGATAATGAAAAGGCGGTTCGCGGCTATCTGAAAGGACTCGCTTCACAAGGAGTGACCGCCTGTCTGGCCACGGCCTGCGTGGATCTGTTTTCGACGGTGGCGGCGGTCAGCCGCACGGAGATCGACGGAGCGCGGCCGATCGGCATTCACAGCGAAGGTCCGTATTTGAATCGGGTAGGAGAAAAAGGGATAGACAGGGGACACCCGGATATTGAGATCGGTTATCTGGAACACATGGTGAACCGTGCTGAAGGCATGCTGAAGCTGGTGGCCATCGCTCCTGAACTGCCCGGTGCTCAAAAAGCGATTGAGTTTCTGACCTCTCACGGCGTGCGCTGTGCCTTTGCCCACAGCAATGCGGATTATCGCGAAGCCCTGCAATCCTTCGAGTGGGGCATCACCGTCACCACGCATACCGCCAACGTGATGTCCGGCATTCATCATCGCCGGATGGGCGGTCTGGGCGCCTGTCTGTTGAATGACGAGGTGTACAACGAGCTGATCTGCGATGGTCTGCATGTGTCCAATGAAATGATAGAACTGATGCTGCGGGTAAAGCGCAATCCGCTGGAAAAAGTGATGATGGTCTCCGATAATGTGCCGATGGCCGGCGCCCCGGCGGGACGTTACCGTGTTTCGGGGATGGAATTTGTGAATGTGGACGAGCAGGGCTATTGTCTGACGGATACCGGCCGTCTGATGGGATCCACCCTGCCGGTGATTCGCGGCATGCGCAATCTGAAGGAAAACCTGAATCTGCCGCTGGAAGACATTGTCAAAATGAGTTCCCGCAATCCGGCCCGGGTTTACGGTGCAGACAACAAGGGTGTGCTGGCTGCCGGCAAGGATGCGGATTTCATCCTGGTCAGCGACGATTTTCAGGTGCTGAAAACCTTTGTGGAAGGCCGGTGCGTCTTTGATCGGGAAAAGGAATCGGATCTGTTCAATCCGGAATTTCTGAAGGAATGCGCCGTCTGAGAATGAAAATTCTGGCATCCGATTTCGACGGAACGCTGAAACGGCAGGGACGCATAGAACCGCAGGATCTGAACGCTATTCAGCGCTTTCGCCACCATGGCCATCAGTTTGGCATCGTGACCGGGCGGTCCATCGCCATGCTGATGTGCGAGGCTGGACCGCTGCAGATTCCGTTTGACTTTGTGATTGGAAATAACGGCGGAATCGTTGTGGACCAGCAGCTGCGTGTGCTGCATCGCTTTGATCTGGCCCGGCAGGATTGGGAAGCGCTGATTCGCTTTCTGCGGCAGTGGCCTGAGATTCTGTTTGGCGTCAGCGATGGCGACCGGTTCGGCATTGTGCAGACCGGAACGGTCGGTTCACAGGCATCCTCGATGATGAATAAGGCTGTTACTGACGGAGAAGCGCTACTGAGGGCGGGACGGATCAATTCGCTGTTTCTCAATCCCGGCTCTCCCCTTGCGGCACAGGCGCTTTTGCAGGAGCTGGAAATGGAATTTGATGGAAAAATCGCTTTTCACTACAATCAGGGAATGATCGATGCCTCCGCCTGGGGCGTCAGTAAGCAAACCGGTCTGAAAGCGTTATGGGGCGAACGCCAGGAGGCGGACTTGTCAGTGATCGGCGATGGAGTGAACGACTTGCCGATGATTGAAGCCTTTCACGGCTTTGCCGTCTGCAATGCGGATCCGCGGGTCCATCAGGCGGCATGCAAAGTGTTTGATTCGGTTGGCGCATGCATCGACTGGCTGCTTGATCAGTAAACATCGCTTTGCCGCGCATTCCTGATCGAATCCCATCCATCCGCCAGCAAAAAGAACAGAAAAACCTGCTGCAAAGAGGCAGGAATCATGATGGAAAACCCCTTGCGCTGGTTCAGACGCAAGGGGTTTTGGTTTTCATTTTCTGTTTTTACAATCGTTTTTTTCGCTTTCCATCTTGTCCGCAGCCGATTTTATTCTATGATATGCGGTGAAACCTCTTTTGGAATCAGCGAAACATAGGTCTGTCCGTTCAGACGCTGCCGGAATTCATCCTGCGCCTGCGCGATCAGCTCGGGGTGCGTGAAGCAGGTGATGACAGCATCCGCCATGACTTCCGCCGCCAGCAGCATGCCTTTGGAGGCCAAAGACGACTTGCCCTGGGCAACCCATTGCCAGCTGTGTCCGCCAGCGCCATAGCTGTAACAGGCGGTGTTGATCTGAGCGGTTGGAATGACCCAGCTGACATCGCCAACGTCGGTAGACCCCATGGCGCACTCTTCCGTGCTGTTGTGACGGAGTACGAGATCACAGATCGGGCTGGTTTTCATGTTGTCGATCAGCTGCTGCGGATCCCGGATAGCCGGCGTGATTTCATCCTGCGGATCGCATTCGCAGGTATCGCGGAAGCGTTGGGCATAGGCGCGTTCTTGCGGGGTATACTGGGGTGCGCCGATATTGAGAAACGACTGTTCCAGTACACGCTCAAGGGTAAAATTGGGGATGACATTGCTGAGCCCTTCGTCAAAGATGACCTCCACCGTGGTGCCGGTCATCAGCGCCGCCCCTTCGGCTACGCGAATCACCCGTTCATACAGCTTCTGACATCGGGCGTTGGTTGTGGAACGGACAAGATATTTGACTTCCGCTTCCGCCTGAACGACGTTGGGAGACTGTCCGCCGGCATGGATATAAGCGTAGTGAACTCGTTCTCTGGAATCCATATGCTCACGCAGGTAATTGACGCCGACGCTCATCAGTTCGGCGGCATCCAGAGCGCTGCGTCCGGCTTCCGGATTGCCGGCGGCATGACTGGCGACGCCGTGAAAGCGAAAATAACACTGAATGCAGGATTGATGCGAGCCGGTGGAGACGATGTTGATTGTGGATGGATGCCAGGTGATCGCCATATCGGCGTCATGGAAAAAGCCATCGCGCGCCAGATAGGCTTTGCCGCTGCCGCTTTCTTCCGCCGGACAGCCGACGATCTTGATCGTCCCCGGCAAGCCCTGAGCCTGAAGAACATCCTTGACCAGCAGGGCGGCGCCGATGGAGCCGGCTGCTAACAGATGATGGCCGCATCCGTGACCGGTATCCTGATCGGGTATCGGCTGATAGTGGGGAACATCCGCTTCCTGACTCATTCCATACAGCGCGTCATATTCCGCCAACAGACAGATGACCGGTTTGCCGCTGCCCCAGACGCCGACAAAGGCGGTATCCATGCCGCAGAGGCCAACCGTCACTTCAAAACCATGCCGGCGCAGAAAATCGGTCATGACAGCGCAGGAACGCACTTCCCGAAATCCGGTTTCGGCATAGTCCCATAACGTCTGCTGCAGCTGAATCAGCTCCTGCTGATAATTTTCGATGGACATAACACAGCCCCCTTTTTTATTATCTCTATGATACCGTCGGACAGAAGGATTTGTAAAGCCGCTTTGACACAGTACGGTCTGGCGTATGGAAAAACGATGCGCTGAGAGTGACAATGCGGGCAGATTGTAGGATTCTGTCTGTTGGTTGATCGTTCTCTTTTAACAGGGGTTATGCTATACTTGTTGTATTCAGGAGGCGAACTATGCTTAAAATTTACAATAAACAGGCGCTGACCCGCAATGAACGGTTTATCCGCGCTGTCGTCTATGGCGTTGGCGCGACGGCGGGACTGACAGTGCTGTATGGCATTCTGTCTGCGTTGTTACGAATTGAGTTTTCGGTGGTGTACCTGGCTTTCGGTTATGCGATCGGAACGGTAATCCGGAAATTTGGCCGTGGGGTTCAGGTGCGGTTTTCGGTGCTGGCTGCGGTATTGGCGGCGATCTGTTTTGTGCTGGGCGATATGATTTCCATGGTGGGATTCTCCGTGTTTACCAATGGTTTCGGCGTTTTCTTTCTCGTGTTTCGGGTGGCGCTGCAGAGTCTGTTGGGAACCAGCATGAATGCTCTGCTGGCGCTGCTGTTTCGCATCGGCGGCATTGCGCTGGCTTATTCGTCGGCACGCTTTGTCTGATCGGATGCAGGGAAAGGAAGTTCTGAGTTATGTTTTATCGTGACAGCTGGATTGAGCTGGATCTTGACCGGCTGCAGGAGAATATACGGCTGCTGATTCAGCGCAGCGGCAAGAGTTTTTTTGCGGTAATCAAAGCCAACGGATACGGAGCGGGAGATTGTCAGATCGCCCGGGCGGCGCTGGAGGCGGGCGCGCAGATGCTGGCGGTCTCCAGTCTGGATGAGGCGCTGTCGCTGCGGGCGCAGGGGATTGACGCGCCGATTCTGATTCTGGGGGTGGTGGATCCGTCTTTCTCTGACCTGTTGATCCGTCATCAGCTAACCGTTCCGGCGGTATCGCTGTCCTGGGCGCAGCAGATTGTACAGCATCCGGTCGAGGGGCTGAAGGTTCATCTGAAAGCCGATACCGGCATGGGCCGCATTGGCAGTAGCAGCGCCGGGGAGCTGAAGGAAATGGCCGATCTGCTGGAAACGCATGGCGTACAGATCGAGGGGATATTTACCCATTTCGCCTGTTCCGATGCCGCTGATAACCGGATGTGCGATCTGCAGATGGAACGGTTTGCGGCGCTGCTGAAAGAGCTGAATCGTTCATTTCGCTGGATTCATTGCGATAATTCGGATGCGGCGGTCCATTATCCGGATTCCATCAGCAACGCGGTGCGCTGCGGTATTGCGATGTTTGGCATCACTTCCTACACAACGCCGCTGCAGCCCTGCCTTTCTCTGTACAGCCGGCTGGTTCATGTCAAACAGGTGGAAGCCGGCACGACCATCGGTTATGGCGCAACGTATGTGAGTCCTCAGCGCGAATGGATCGGCACGCTTCCGATCGGTTATGCGGACGGCTGGATTCGCCGTCATCAGGGACGTTGCTGCATCATTGACGGAGTCGAATGCAAATTTGTCGGCCGCATCTGCATGGATCAGGCGATGATTCGTCTGCCCCATGAAATGCCGGTGGGAACCCGGGTGGAACTGATCGGCCCGCATATGCCGATAGAACGGGTGGCACGGGAGCTGGATACGATTCCTTATGAGGTAATGACGTTATTGAGTGACCGGCTGGCCAAAGTGTACCTGCGGCAGAATGAGGTGTGCGAGATTGTCAATCCCCGCCTGGACCGGCTGATGAGCGCGAACCTTCCGCGCTGAACAGAAAAACTGACGACAAGAGAACAAAGCCTGGAAGATTCCAGGTTTTTTTGAGGATTTTCTGTTTTCTGCGCGAATAATACAGCGCAGAAGGATGTGAGAAGATGATGATCAGCGTACGGATTACCCTGTTTCCTACCGCGGCGCAGCGACGAGAGCTGCAGGCGATGGAGCAGGTAGGCAGGGGATTGCGGGAAGGCTTTGTGACCCGCCTTGATCAGAGGGAGCAATCCTGGCCGCTTCCCTTGTCGAAACAGGCCGGGCATCTGCCGGAAGCGATGATTGAGGCGGCGATGAAACAGGCGCGGCGAATCCATCAGGCGCCGCAGTCTCACTCTCAGCAACACCGTATTCCGGTGCCCTGGCTGTGGAAACGATCAGAATTTCAGCTGGCGGACAACCAGCTGCATGTGTATCCGTTAAAAGAGGCGATTTATTACATCGCGCCGGTTGCGCAGCGCCGGCAGATGCGCTTAGGGACTCCGGTGCGTCTGAGAATCTGTCGGGATGAACAGACCTGGACGGCCATTCTCTGTCTGTGGCGTGCTGATGAAAAAAAACCGGCCAAGCCGGTTCAGTCAAAATCGATGTGGTTGAAAACCTGATGATCTTCCGTCAGGATCGTGAATCCCTGCTGATCCAGTAAGCCGTAGGTATGCGGATTGTTTTGTTTTGGCAGGGAAATCGATCCCGGGTTCAGGACGTAAATGCCGTTTTCGACAGTAGCCAGCGGCAGATGGATATGACCGAAAAGATACGCATCACCCGGCCGGATCTGCGCCGGTTTCTGCTGCAGATCGTACAGATGCCCATGAGTGGCAAAAAGACGCCGGCTGCCGTTGAGTATCATGGTGTAGGGCGCCATGATCTCAAAATCGAGAATCATCTGATCGACTTCGCTGTCGCAATTGCCGCGAACGGCGAGGATGCGGTCAGCATAACGGTTGAGCAGCTGGGATACCGCCATCGGATCGTATTGGGGCGGCAGCGGGTTGCGCGGCCCGTGGTACAGAAAGTCTCCCAGCATCAGCATCATGTCAGCCTGATGCGTTTCAAAGGCTTCGATCGCTTTCTGCGCATGCAGCAGCGATCCGTGAATATCGGAAACAACAAGTATTTTCATCAGCAAGTCCTCCCTGTGCCGATATTATAGCATAGTGGATAATATCGGAAAACGGGGGAAGATGGCCGGATCAGAAAGACTTGCCAGCGGGGAGCGCGGCTTGTATACTAGATGACAGGGAGGCGGGACGATGGATAAAATGGCGATATACAGCCGGCTGAAGCAGGAGATCATCGATCTGAAAATCGAACCGGGCGCCCTGATCAGCGAGAATGAGATTTCCCGCCGCTTCCAGGTTTCGCGGACCCCGGTGCGCGACGTTTTTCTGCGGCTGGTCAACGATGGCTTGCTGGAAGTGCTGCCGCAGCGGGGAACCAAGGTATCGCTGATCGATATGGAACGGGTCAGCGCGACCATTTACATGCGGACTATCGTGGAAATTCAGATTTTGAAAGACTGCATCGACCGGATCAGCCCGCTGCAGCTCAAACAGCTGAAGGACGATCTGCGTCAGCAGCGTGAAGCCATTGACGCCGGTATTGATCCGGCAGGTTTTTATCAGCTGGACAGCCTGTTTCATGAACATATTTTTACGATTGCTTCGCAGCGAACCGTGTGGCAGATCATCGATCAGATGAAAGTACATTATGCCCGTTTCCGGATGCTGGATGTCAAATCCAGCGGCCCGATGCGGGATCTGTTGAAAGATCATGAGCAGATTCTGGCGGTGATTGAAAACCGGCAGAAAGAGCAGTGTGCCGGGATACTCCGGTATCATCTGGAAGGCGGCGTACGGCGGCTTCACGATCGGATTGACCGTGAATTCAGCTCTTATTTCAAGCGGCCTGAAACAGATGAAGCCGATCTGTCAATCACAAAGGCTTCCTCCGGTTCACAACGCTGATCATTCCAGATCATAGCGGGCGACCTCATAATTTCTTTGACGCAGCCCGTCGATCAGATCGCCCAGAATGCGGGTATTGGTATCGGAAACCGAATGCAGCAGATAGATGGCGCCGGGATGCGCGTTTTCGAGCGTCTTTTTCAGCGCGGCATCGTCTGCCGGCTGATCGTTGACGTTGTAGTCGTAATAGGCAAACGACCACAGCACGGTCTGATAGCCGAGAAGATTGCTGAGGGCCAGCGTCCGTTCGCTGAATTCGCCTTTCGGAGGCCGGACCAGCGTCATTTTGTATTGAAACTGCTGCAGCATCAGCGCGTCCAGCTGCATGATTTCATCACGAACCTGTTCAATGGTGATCGCAGGAAAGGAGTGATGATGATAGCTGTGATTGCCGATGATGTGGCCTTCATCAATCATGCGCTGAATCAGTTCCGGGTTTTCCCTGACATATTGAGCAGTGACAAAGAAAACGGCGCTGACATTTTTTTCCCGAAGCGTATCGAGAATGGCGGTGGTATTGCCGTTTTCGTAGCCGTTATCAAAAGTCAGGTAGACTTTCTGATCAGCCTGTCCGACGAAAACCGTATCATAGGGTTTGTATTTTTCATTGGCGCTGACGGCATCCAGCGGCTGACCGTTGGCGTCTTTTTCTTTGCCCAGTCCCCAGGCCTGCATGGAAGCGTCCAGCGTGTCAAACTGGGAAAAATCAATGTCGGTCTGCGGAATGTCAATTTCCGGGACGTCGTCGGTGATGCCGTTGACACGGGATTCAACGGTGGAATTGCCTTTGTCCTGACAACCGGAAAGCGTCAGCAGCGCGGCGGCCAGGATCCATTTCAGCGGTTGTTTCATCAGTTCACCTTCATTTCTCATTGTTGCAGGATTAGTATGGCAGCCCCCATCAGGCTCAAAAACTGTCTTTTTTTGGTAGCCGGCAGGCTGCCGTGTTGAAAAGAATGGCCGAGTGTGTATAATGATAATGAAATCCCGCCGCCTGGCTTGAGGAAAAGCGATCCGCAGCGACGCTGATTCCGGATGCAAGACAGCAAACGGGGGGAGTGATTTCAGTACGCTGCATCCCGAAAGCGGGAGCGGCAGGAGGGAAGAACAATGAAATCCAGACAGAAAACGCGGAAGATGGTGCTGCTGGCGTTATTTTGCTGCATCGAGGTTGTGCTGATGCTGACGCCGCTGGGCTATATTCCCTTGGGTGTGGTGCGGGCAACGACGCTGCACATCCCGGTGATCCTGGCAGGAATTCTGCTGGGGGGACATGCCGGCGGAATTGTGGGCCTGGTTTTCGGTGTGAGCAGTGTGATTGTCAACACGCTGACGCCGACGGTGACCTCTTTTGTATTCAGTCCTTTTTATTCGGTAGGAGAAATTCATGGCGGAGCGGCCAGTCTGCTCATTGCGCTGGGGCCGAGAATTCTGCTCGGGTATTCCGCTTCCTGGATTTTCCGGATGATGATGAAGCTGACCGGCAGACTGGCCGGCAGTCTCACCGTTTCAGCGCTGCTCAGCACGTTTCTGCATACCGCGCTGGTCATGCTGGGCATTTTTGTGTTTTTCAGCGAACCGTATGCGGCAGTCAGAGAGATTCCTGTTTCCGCGCTGGCGGGGTTGCTGATGACGGTGATTTTTACCAATGGGGTACTGGAAATGCTGATCGCAGCGTTTCTTGTGCTGGCTGTCGGTAAGGTGATGATCCCCTATCTTACGGGGAAAAGGAGTTCAATATGAATCAGAAAAAGCATGTGATTCTCGGGATTACCGGGGGAATTGCCGCTTACAAGGCGGCGCAGCTGACCAGCAATCTGAAGAAAAAGGGGTACGATGTGCATGTGATCATGACTGCCAACGCGACGCAGTTCATTACGCCGCTGACGCTGGAAACGCTGAGCGGAAACCGGGTCAGCGTGGATACGTTTGACCGTAATTTTGAATACAACGTGCAGCATGTTTCGCTGGCCAAGCTGGCCGATGTGTTTGTCATCGCCCCGGCCAGCGCCAACATCATCGCCAAAGCGGCCTGGGGTCTGGCGGACGATATGCTTTCGACGACGCTGCTGGCCAGCCGGTGTGAGAAGATCATTTGTCCGGCGATGAATACCGGCATGCTTGATAATCCGGCAACGCAGGCGAACCTGCAGACGCTGCGGCAGCGGGGAATGCGGATTGTGGAAGCGCAGGAAGGATTGCTGGCTTGCGGTGATGTCGGAAGGGGCCGGATGGCGGAACCGGAAGAGATCGAAGATGAAATTGAGCGGGTACTGACGCCCAAAATCCTGACAGGCAAAAAGGTGCTGGTCAGCGCCGGCGCCACTCAGGAAGCGCTGGATCCGGTCCGGTATCTGACCAATCATTCCAGCGGGAAAATGGGATATGCCATTGCCCGGGCCGCCCGCAATGCCGGCGCTCAGGTCGTGCTGGTGCACGGTCCGACAGCACTGAAACCGATCCGCGATGTACAGGATATCCAAATCGTCAGCGCGGCGGAGATGGCGCAGGTGATTCTGAAGGAAGCACCGGATTGCGATCTGGTGATCAAGGCCGCGGCGGTAGCGGATTATACGCCAGCCCGGTTCAGCGAACAGAAAATCAAAAAAAGCGGCACGGATCTGTCGCTGCCGTTGCAGCGTACGCCGGACATTCTCAAACTGCTGGCAGAAAACCGAACAGCGCGGCAGGTACTGGTCGGCTTTGCGATGGAAACGGAAGATCTGCTGACTCAGGCGCAGCGGAAGCTGCATGAAAAGCATGTGGATCTGATTGTGGCCAACGATCTGCGTCAGCCGGGCGCCGGCTTTCAGGGCGACACCAACTGCGTTACCTATGTCAGCAAGCAGGGCATGGAAACGATGCCGATGATGAGCAAGACGGCCGTGGCGGAAGATCTGGTCCGGCGCTGTGCTGTTCTGCTGAAGGAAAGAGAGGCGGCAACGGCATGCTGATGACGATTGACGTGGGCAACACGAACATCACGGTCGGCATCTTTGACCAGCAGCAGCTGGCGGCGACCTTCCGGATGACAACCAAGACGCCGCGAACCTCTGATGAGCTGGGCATGCAGCTGAGAATGATGCTTTCCGCCCGGCAGATCGACTGGACCCGGATTCATGACGTGGTGATTTCCAGCGTTGTGCCGAAAGTCATGCATGCGCTGGAAAGCGCGGTAATCCGTTATTTTCAGTGCACACCGCTGATCATCGGACCGGGAATCAAAACCGGAGTGTCGGTGAATTCGGAAAACCCGAAGGAAGTCGGCGCAGACCGGATTGTCAACGTTGCGGCAGCGTATCATCTGTACCGGACGGCTTGTCTGGTCATCGATTTCGGTACGGCAACCACGTTCGATTACATCTCGGACCGGGGCGTTTTTGAATATACGGTCATTGTGCCGGGAATTGAAATTGCCGCGCAGGCGCTGTGGTCGATGACAGCCAAACTGCCGGAGATCGAAATTCGCCGGCCGCAGCGGGTTCTGGCTAAAAATACAGTGAACGGCATGCAGTCGGGGCTGGTTTACGGTTATATCGGCCAGGTGGAATATCTGGTGCGGAAGATGAAGGAAGAGCTGCAGCAGCCGCAGCTGAAGGTGATTGCCACCGGCGGACTGGGACGGATTCTGCTGGATGCGACCGAGTGCATCGACATCTATGATCCGGATCTGGCCTTTAAGGGCATGAAGATCATCTACGATAAAAATCGAAAGGAGATGGACGCATGAACAGACCGCTGATTCTGGCCAGCCAGTCACCTCGCCGCCGGGAACTGATGGAAAAGCTGCATCTGCCCTTTCAGGTGATGGCAGCCACGGTGGATGAGACGCTGGATCTGAGCGCGGGATTGCAGAGCGCGATGGAAGAGCTGGCCTGGCGCAAGGCCGATTGCATCTGGCGACAACATCCGGAAGCGATTGTGATCGGTGCGGATACGGTAGTGGTTCGGGATGGCGAAATTCTCGGGAAGCCTCATGATGAGAAGGAAGCTGTCCGGATGCTGAAATCGCTGTCTGGCAGAATACATCAGGTCATGACCGGGGTCTGCGTGCTTTCCAGCGAACGGAAGGAATGCTTTTGTGATGTCAGCGAAGTGGAATTCTATCCGCTGCAGGAAGATCAGATTCGCCGGTATGTGGCAACCGGGGAACCGATGGATAAGGCCGGAGCGTATGGGATTCAGGGCGAAGGATTTTTTCTGGTCAAAAGGATCAACGGCGATTTTTATTCAATCATGGGCTTTCCGGCAGCCCGGACAGCCCGGGTATTAAAAAAATGGATGGAATAAAAGAAAAAGATTGCATTTTGAAAAGCTAGCTGGTAATATATTAGTTGCCTGCCGATATAGTTCAATGGTAAAACGGAGCAATGGTAATGCTCAGTTCCCAGTTCAATTCTGGGTATCGGCACCAGTTAGTGAAGCAGCCCTGTGACAGGGGCTTTTTTATATCTTCATTTTCCATTTGTACTCCTTTTTGATTTTTTGTGGTTTTCATCAATGGTTTTCGCCATTTTCTGCTGTCAACGCGGATAAAGGTAGACAGGATGAGGGGGCATATTAGATGATCCGGTTTCGGCTGCTCATGCTGTCATGAAAATATTTCAAAAATTACAGGCAATCTGTTTGAGAATATTAAAGATTTTTATCAGAGAGAATTGTGTCATATTGACGATTAAATCTTTACCATGTTATATTAAATTTATAAAGAAAGAAGGGAAAAAATGAAAAAGGTAAAGTTGTTAGTTTTGATTTTGGCTGTTGTTGTTTGTACAGGGGTGATCAATTTATCCGCAAAAGAAGGAGAGATTGATGATAATTATGTACATTATATTTACTGGGATCGGTATGATTGGAACGTATTTTATACCGGGGTAACTAATAAACTCACTTATCAGAGATATAAACCATGTGTAGGGGTTGTTGATAGTGAATATCAGTGTGGTCAGTATGCAGCATATTCTGAGTATAAAGAATATGGGTTGAGTATTCAGCAAGGTTATCAACATATACATGCGCTAGGAAATGCAGATGGATATTTTGATTATGTAATTCGTTAATGAATAGGGCAAGGCTACTATGATTTAAATACCATGAAAAAGTGCAGTTGGTTTGTGATTGCGATGCTGGTGGGCATTTCGTTTATCTATGCGGCAAACCTGTTTGATCTGATGTCCTTTGAACGAGTCAGGAGTTTTTATCATGTGTATGATGAGGTAGAGACGAAAGTCAGCTTCAATGTCGAACAGCCGCAGACATTGATGGATTCCCGGGAATTTTTCCAGTTTCTGGATGACGCGGTCAGTCGGCATCATTTGCGGATGTTTAAGATGGATTATCAATTTGAGGATGGGGCTGACCAGGCTTCCTCGACTTATTATCTTTCTTCCAATATGGAGAAAGCTTCGGAAATGATCGTGCTGGATCAGGGAACGTACGAATATGGCAGACGTTATTCGACCATGGGGGTAAAAAAAGAGGAAAGAATCTCCAATTTCTTCGGCACCTATGATGTGACGATTTTGCCTTTGGAAGAGCGAAGAGAGATTGGAGGCATGTATCTCATCTTTAATGAAGACGGGGATTTTGAAGCGAATTTGGCTGGCCTGACGGAGGAATTTCAGGCCAGATATCCACAACTGCGTGCTGTTACCCAGGATTATCCTGCGTTTGCTGAACTGACTGGTTTTGATGCAATTCTCGGTGATCTGGATCAAAAGGGACTGGTCAGCTTCGGGCTGATTCTGTTCAGCTGCCTGATTCTGTTTACGCAAAGAAAGAAGATTGGTGTTTACAAGGCGGAAGGGGAAAGCGGATTTCAGATCTACTGGTATCTGTTCGAAAAGGATTTTCTGATCAGCGCGGCAGTGGGGCTCGTGGTGATTCTGCTTGCCAGCGGATTGCTTTTTCATGCCAGTCCTCTGGGGTTGGAGCTGCTTATCACACTGTGGACAGGAGAATATCTGGTACTGGTGTTGCTGACACAGCTGTTCTCTGTACTTCACTGGATGATGATTGATGCTTTCAGACTGAATAATTCTCTAAAGGGTAAGAACAATCTGACTGAGTTGCAGTGGATGATTTCTGTGGTGAAAGTTTTGGCGGTGGTGCTGCTGGTATCGACTGCCGGATCAGCCTGGGACAGCCTGGGGATGGTGAAAGATCTGCTTCTGCATAGAGAAAGCATCGTCTCAGGGATGGAGAACCGGTACAGCGTTATCAGTCAGAATACGTCGTTGTACTTTCAGGATATCGTCGAGAATCATGATCAGATTCTTCAGGTATATCAGGATGTGACAGATCAGCTGAATGTTTATACGTTTGCGGACAGCTTCATGGCTGTCGACGGAGATTGGAACAATCTGGTGGAGATCGTTGAAGTTGACGATTTGTACTTGCGGAGCAAGGGACTGACCGTCGATCAGGATCATGCGGTTCTGGTATTCCCTCAAGGAGTGAATGAGAATGAGGAAGATATCCTCTCTCTGGTGAGACAGCAGCTTGCCCATTACGTCTATCTTGACCCTGAACAGCTGGAAGTATTTCACATCGATCAGGAACTTCCTTCCGAGAGTTACAGAACGCTGTTGAAGGGAGATACGGTAAGCGACGCATTGCTGTTTATTCCGGCGGAGCCGGCTTACCGCGGTCAGCTGGTTTCTTTGACTTTTTATGATACGGAAGGACTGGACTCTGTTCAGCGGAAACTGGATCAGATCTTTATCGATCATGGGTATGCGCCGGCGCTGAATCTTGGTTCTTGTCAGAGCAGCGCCTTAAATACCTGGAATTCCAATTTTTTGTATCATTGGGCGATCGTAACACCGTTTGTCCTGATCAGTGTGATCTATTTTCTGGTGAACAGTCTGCTTCTGATCATTGATGCGGTGAATCACCGCAAGTACTATTTCATTACCTATTGTGAAGGCTTGTCCATGGGATTTTTCCGTCATTATTTTGTACATCATCTTCTGCCGGTCTGTGTTGGAACGATTCTGTGCTGGCGGCAATTCAACAGCGGAGTGCCGCTGACCGTGTTGCTGTGTTATGAACTGATTACGGCAGCGGTCTTTATCGTCCTGAATCAGAAGCGAGGTGGAAAGATATGAAAATCAACATCACAGAGGTATCCAAATCCTTTGGAACGCATGTCTTGTTTGATCGTCTGAGCTGTACAGTAGAATCCGGTCAGATTACCTGTCTGTATGGCTACAGCGGATGTGGAAAGACGACGTTAATGAACATGATCGGCTTCATTGAACCGTATCAGGGGACGATTCTCTATGACGGTAAGCCGGTAGTGAAGGGATATGAGAAGCGGAGGATGCTGAGGAATCGCATCGGTTTTGTCTTCCAGGAATTCGGCCTGATTGAAAATGAAACTGTGGAGGCTAACCTGCGCATGGTCAGGAAGATCAGAAAAATGAAACGTGATGAACTGAAAGAGGCGTGTGAGCGTTTTGGTTTAGGAGATATTCTGAGAAAGAAGTGTTATCAGCTATCCGGTGGCGAGAAACAGCGCGTGGCGATGACTCGGCTGTTTCTGAAAGAAGCGGATCTGATTCTGGCGGATGAACCGACAGGATCCATCGATCCTGTTAACAAGAAAATAGTTCTGGATTATTTTACAAGGATGAAAGAGGAAGGAAAGACGATTCTGATTTCCAGTCATGATCCGCAGATGATCGAATTTGCGGATCAGCGGATTGACCTGGTTGAGCTTTGCGGAAAGTGAATTCTGATATAAGGAAAGGAATCCGAAGTCATCCGGGATAGGATGGAATTGAATCCCGATCAGTTAGATTTTTCCTTTTTAAATTCAGTTGGAGGATTTGGGAAAATTATGGAGCTGTAACGAATGGATGATCGTGTCATCATCTGAATGTTTCAGCTCTTTTTCTTTTAAAACGAAAAAGAAGGAATGAAAATGATCTTGCTGGGAAACTGATGAAGCTTCTTTGCGGAAGACTTTGTTTTTTGTCCGGGTTGTTGCTTTCTCTGCGGATGCAAACAGATTATAATTGTTGTAAATACAGGGGGGGGAACAATCACGATGATGGATGAGAAAACAATTCAGGAGATGATTGCAGCCGGACGCCGGTTTGCCCATTCTCAGTTTGGGACGCAGATTGACTATCTTTCAGATCAGCAACAGAAAAAACCGCAGCCGCCGCTGGTGAAAGCGCGGATGAGCGACACGCCGCTCATTCGGCTGCCGCGCGATTTTGAATCGCTTTCGCTGAATCGGGATGTGATCGCCGTTATGGAACAGCGGAAAAGTTCACGGGTATTTACGGAACAGCCGCTGACGTTAAGTCAGCTGTCCTGGCTGTTGTGGGCTTCCCAGGGGGTTCGGGAAATTCGCGGCAAAAGCTACGCGACGCTCAGAACGGTGCCTTCCGGCGGAGCACGGCATGGGTTTGAGACATACCTGGTGATCAGAAAATGCGAATCGCTGCCAGCGGGCGCCTATCATTACCTGCCAATGGAACACGCGCTGGAATGGCTGCATCCGATAGAGAATCTGGAGGAAAGCGTTGTTGCCTCGCTGTGCGATCAGCGATGGACGGCCCGCGCCAGCGTTGTCTTTTACTGGTCGCTGGTGGCCTATCGCTGTGAGTGGCGCTACAGTTTCCGGGCTCATCGGGTCGCCCTGATCGATGCCGGTCATGTCGGACAGAATCTGTATCTGGCTGCGGCGGCAGCAGGGCTGGGCACGTGCGCGATCGCCGCTTTTGACGATGAGATCGCAAATGGACTGTTTGATCTGGATGGCGAGGAGGAATTCATCGTCTACAGCGCTCCGGCAGGAACGATTCAGGCAGCCGATCAGAAAAAAGAAAAAGAATTCTATCGTTTTGTTGAGGAAGAAGGTTTGTAAACAAAACCATCACGGTTCTTGGACCATGCTATAATAGAAAACAGAAGGAGGCGGTGTCATGCAGACCAAAAACGCGCCTCGTTACCAGCAGATTGCGGCGGACATTGCGGCGCGGATTGCCGGAGGCGAGATCAGGCCGGGGGACAGGATGTATGCCCGTTCCGCGCTGGCCTCTCAGTATCACGTCTCTTCGGAGACTGCCAGGCGGGCGATCAGTTTGTTGTGTGACATGGATATTGTCGAGGTGACTCAGGGAGTCGGCGTGGTGATCCGCTCTGTTGAAAACGCGGTCCAGTTTGTCCGGCAGTTTGATGAGGAATATACGATTTCAGCGTTGAAAAACGAACTGATTGATTCGCTGAACGAACAGAACCGCCGAAATCAGGAAATCAAGAATCAGCTGGAAAATCTGCTGGACAAGGTAACCCGGTTTCAGGAGCTCAATCCCTTTGTCCCTTATCAGATTGAACTGCGGGAAGGCATGGCGCATCTTGGCAAGAATCTTGCGGAAGTCAATTTCTGGCATCACACGCTGGCAACGGTCGTGGCGATCCGGCATGGAACGTCGCTGATGTTGTCGCCAGGGCCGTATGCGAGGCTGCATGCCGGGGATATTCTGTATTTCATCGGCCAGCAGGACTGATGTGCTGCGATGGCCGAGGGAATTTTTACCATTCCCCCGGCTTTTTTCCATTTTCCGACAGTTTGACAGAAACTGGCAGCCGCGGCATAGCACACTTTGCACGATCAGTCAAGAAGGGAACTTGAACAAAATTCCAGTAAGATGAAAGCCGGAGGGGATCCGATGAGAGAGCGGGAGATTCTGCATTGTGATATCAATTACTGCTATGCTCAGATTGAGGAAAACCGGCAGCCGCAGCTGAAGAGGGTACCATTAGCGGTGGGAGGCAGTGCGCAAGAGCGTCGCGGCATCATTCTGGCGAAAAATCCACTGGCGGCGCAAAGCGGGGTGAAAACCGGGGAAACGCTGCAGGAGGCGCTGGGGAAATGCCCGTCGCTGCATATTGTTCCGCCGGATTTTGACCGGTATGATGGTATGGCGAACAGGTGAAAAAGCTGTACCGTGGTTACAGCGATCAGGTAGAGGATTACGGGCTGGATGAAGCCTGGCTGGATGTCACAGGGTGCCGCCGGCTGTGGGGCAGCGGATGGCAGATTGCCCATCAGATTCAGCGACAGGTAGAAAAACAGATCGGGCTGACGATTTCGGTCGGCCTGTCCTACAATAAGGTTTTCGCCAAAATGGCGTCAGATCTGATCAAACCGAAGGGGCTGGTGCAGATTACCCGACAGAATTTCCAACAGGTACTCTACCCGTTGCCGGTCAGCCATCTGTTTTATGTCGGCGAAGCTACCCGGCGGAAACTGGCGGTATACGGAATTCGGACGATCGGGGATCTGGCCAGACAGGATGAGGAAAAGATGCGGCAGCGTTTTGGCAGAGCCGGAGTCATGCTGCTCTGCTTTGCACGGGGTGAGGAGGACAGCGAGGTGGCATCCGGCGATGCGCCAACGCCGGTTTGTTCCATAGGACACAGCATCACCGCCATTCATGATCTGCACGATGCCGCCCAGGCGGTTCTGGTGTTGCGGCCGCTGGCGGAAGCGGTGGCCCTGCGGCTAAGAAGGCAGAACAAGAAGGGATATGGGATTGCCTTGTCGTTGCGGGATGGCCAGCTGCGCCGCTGGAGCCTGCGCAGAAAACGGCCGCGGCCGACGCAGCTGGCCATAGAAATTCTGCAGGAAGCCCAGGCGCTGCTGGAAAGGGGCTGGTCATCGGGACAGCCACTGCGCAGTCTGGGTATCAGCGTTTTTGATCTGGTGGATGAAGACAGTGAGGAACAGCTGTCTTTGTTTGAAGATGAAACAGCCCGGCAGAAGCAGCGAAGACTGGAGGAAACCATCGATCTTATCCGCGAGCGGTTCGGGTATCATCGTATCCGTCATTGCGATCTGTTGCTGGACGAGGCGCTGACCGGCTTCAATCCGCTGGACTCGACTGTGCATCCGACGGGATGGAGGAAGAGGGCTGGGGGAAAGCAAAAGTGAGAAAAGGATTGGCAGTTTGGATCATTGATGCTATAATCCGTTAGTAAAACTGGGTAATCAATCCAGAAGGAGGAATGAACATGACTGCCAGCCGATGGATACAGCGCATTCTGCCAGCTCGATATCGCCGCAATCCGGATGAAGGGATGGCGATGATGAAACAGATTCATGATCTTGCCTGGCCGGCAACAGTGGAATCCATCTTTGTGTCACTGGTCGGTATGGTGGATACGGTGATGGTTTCCACATTGGGCACCACCGCGATTGCCGCCGTAGGGCTGTGCAGTCAGCCGCGTTTTATCGCGCAGTCATTCACTCTGTCGCTGAATGTGGCGGTGACGGCGCTGATTTCGCGCCGCGTGGGGCAGCAGAACTATTCGGCCGCCAGCCATTGCCTGCGTCAGGCGCTGTTGTGCAGCGGTTTTATCGCCTTTTTGGTTTGCGGCGCTTCAGCTCTGTTTGCCAGACCCTATCTGATGCTGGCAGGCGGCAACGATCAGACGATCGACATGGCGGTCAGCTATTTTCAGATCGCCATGATCGCGCAGTTTTTTCAGGCGTTGTCGACGACCATCACCACCGCCCAGCGCAGCGGCGGCAACAGCCGGATTTCCATGCAGGCCAACGTGACGGCCAACGTGGTGAACATCATTTTGAATTATCTGTGGATCGGCGGTCATTTCGGTTTTGAAGCGATGGGGGTCACCGGCGCCGCGCTGGCGACGCTGGTCGGCTCGATGGCCGGCTGCCTGATGGCGCTGATATCCGTTTTGCGGCGCAACAGCGCTCTGCCGCTGCATCCGCGGCAAAGCTGGCGCTTCCAGCGGGAAACGCTGCGTTTGCTGAGCCGCATTTCCGCCGCCGCTTTTCTGGAACAGTTCTGTCTGCGGCTGGGAGGCTTTCTCTATGCCCGGCTGGCAGCCGGATTGGGAACCGAATCGCTGGCAACTCATCAGATCTGTGTGGATACGACCAACATTCTGTTTTCCTTCTTTGACGGGTATGTCGCTGCCGCCGCGGCGCTGACCGGCAGAATGATGGGGGCATCCAGGCCGGAGCGGGCAAAGGATTATGTGGATCTTGGCTGTCGGATGGCGCTGGTGCTGGCGGTCGTGCTGATGGTGGCGACATTGCTTCTGAAAAGGCCGATACTGCGGCTGTTTACCGACGACTTGCTGATTCTGGCACAGGGTGAGCAGATTCTGACGATGTGCGCGCTGTTGTTGGGCATTCTGGCGCTGCGGATGATCTGGGCTGGCGCGTTACGGGGAGCGGGCGATACACGGTTTGTCGCGTTGTCGACCTTCTTCAGCATGACGCTGCTGCGGCCGTTACTGGCATGGCTGTTTTCCGGCCCGCTTGGGTTGGGATTGATGGGAATCTGGATGGCGCTGGCGGCGGATTTCCTTCTGCGCTGGCTGATGAGCGGCTGGCGTTATCGCAGCGGCCGGTGGATGGGAATTTCCTTCTGAACCCATACTCCGTGATCGATCAGGGCAAATTCATGCTATAATAGCAGTGAAGACAAAAAAAGGAGAATAGAATACGCATGAAAAAACCAGTTCTAGTCATTCTTGCTGCCGGTATGGGCAGCCGCTACGGAGGGCTGAAACAGATCGATGCGGTCGGCAGCAACGGAGAACCGATTATTGATTTTTCCATCTACGACGCGCATGAGGCCGGTTTTGAGAAAGTGGTGCTGATCATTCGCCGTGAACACGAGGAAGCTTTCCGCAGAAATCTGACCGATAAGGTATCCCGCCACATGGAAGTGGAATTCGCGTATCAGGATCTGATGGATGTGCCGCAGGGGATCAGCGTGCCGCAGGGAAGAGAAAAACCATGGGGAACCACGCATGCGCTGCTGGCCTGCCGCCGTCTGGATGCGCCGTTTGCGATCATCAATGCTGACGATTACTATGGCAAGGACGCGTATCGGGTCATTTACCGTTTCCTCAGCGAACAGGTGCAGGATGGCGAATACGGCATGGTTGGCTATGTGCTTGAAAATACGCTGACAGATCATGGTACCGTTTCCCGGGCGATCTGCCGCACTGATGAAAACGGCTTTTTGAAGGAAATTGTCGAATGTCCGAAGATTGCCCGCGAAGGAGATCACGCCAAGCTGACCCGGGATGATGGCAAAACCTGGGAATCAATTGAAAAGGGATCGCTGGTATCGATGAACTTCTGGGGCTTCACACCGAAGATTTTTGAACAGTGCGAACCGATCTTTGAGGAATTCATCCGCAAGGGCATCGAGGAGAATCCGATGAAATGTGAACATGTCATTCCGACGGCGATCGGAACGCTGTTGGAGCGGGGAGAATGCCGCGTCAAGGTGCTGACTTCGCATGACCGCTGGTTTGGCGTCACCTATAAGGAAGATAAGCCGTACGTCGTTCAGTGTCTGAAGGAATACAAAGATCAGGGTCTGTATCCGTTTGATCTGTGGAAATAGGCCGTCGATCCTAGACCGGAAAGAAAACGCAGAAAAAGGAATCCAGGCAGAAAGAAAGCCGCAAAGTCTGACCGTTCAGACTTTGCGGCTTATTGCAGAGGATTCCTTTTCGTTTATTTGAAATGCGGATGCAGCGAATTGACAGCCGGGTAATGCTGCAGGTCGGTGGCGGAAGGCGAGGTCAGGCTTTTGCCTTCCAGTGTAAAGCGGGAACCGTGGCAGGGACAGTCCCAGGTCTGATCCATCGCATTGTAATGCAGCGGACACCCCAGATGAGGACAGGTCAGATCCACCAGCAGCTCGGTGGTTTCATCGATGACAACCACCCCATACCGGCGGCCTTGCCGGCGGACGACCATGCCGGTTTGATGGGGCTGTTTTTCTTCTGGCACCGACCGGCCGCCAAGAAAACCGCGAGCGGAATCCAGCAGGTTTTCCGCAGTGAAGCGGCTGAAGAGATCGCCGCGTCCGTCGCTGCGCAGAAAAGCGGGCAGCGGACGGCCGGGATCAAGGATCGTTTCGGCGATCAGCCGGGAAGCCATCATGGCGGCGGTGTATCCCCAGCCGCTGTAGCCGGTCAATAGAAAACGGTGTCCCCGGTTGCCGATCAGCGGCAGCGCGTCGCGGCTGAAACAATCCTGAGCGCTCCAGCATTGGTGCCATGACGTTTCGGGAATCAGCGTTTGCTGCAGCTGTTGCAGCTGTTGCCGGGGATCTTCAGGATGTTGGCACAGCGGATGAGGCGGAGCTGCAAGCAGGATGACCGGATCGTGCTGCGATCCTGCACTGCGCAGGGAAAAGGCGGCGTCCGGATCGGCGCTGTTGAGATACCAGTCCTGAAAGCCTCCGCCATGGAAAGCGCCGATCAGCTCACGGCGGATTTGCAGGCGGGCGGAATACAGCTGTTTCATTTCCGCGGCCGGAAACTGGGTCGCGATGATCAGCTGACGGAAGCGAACCCGGTAATTTCCTTCTGTGATCAGCTCATGATCGCCGATTTGTACCACCGGGGTCTGATCATACAGCTGTACCTTGTTTTTCAGGGCATGCAACAGACCTTTCTGAAAACGAAAGGGATCCAGCTGACCCTGCCGGGCCAGCGCGATGGCCTCCCCCTGATCCAGCGGCGAGGGCAGTGTGGGCGGACAGAGAAGCTGCGCGTTGTTGTCGGTCAGAAACTGGCGCTGTTGCCGTATCAGCGCGCGTCCCTGTTCGCTTTGGGCCCACAGAACGGCAGTTTGACGCTGCCAGCCGCAGTCGATACCGGCTTGCCGGATGAGCTGTTCAAAGTCATCGACCGCCTGCAGGCTCAGACGAAAATATTCTGCTGCCGCTGTCGGGGAAAGAGAGACGCCGGGGAGTTGCAGAGCGCAGACCTTGCCGGTATTGCGTACGGAATTGTTGGCCAGGAAGGCGTTTTTTTCCAGAACAACAAGCTGCCGTCCGCTGTTTCTTAACTGCCAGGCGCACAATAAGCCGCTCAATCCGCCGCCGACGATGACCAGATCGGTTTCCATATCTTCGTGCAGGGCAGAGAACGACGTTTCGGTTTCGTTGTCCGGATTCCAGTATGTGTTGTGCAAAGAGATCACCTCCGTTGATCCGTGTTGTTAGTATGATCTCCTTTTGTGAACAACAAACGAAAACCGCGCTCTTCACAGCACGGTTTCAAGAAATGTTCGAATAATGTCGGTACCGCTGATCACGGTTCCCATCGTACAGAACAGGTTGGCCAGAATCACGACCAGCAGAATGCGAGTCACCTGGTTTTTCCACAGTCCGCCCAGCGAGCTGACATCTTCCGCCAGATTTTTGAAATCGCGGACTTTCGGCTTGCGTACGCTGGCTTCCGTCAGACCGGCAAACCAGCCGGCGGCCAGCAGCGGGTTAAGCGAAGTGAAGGGGGCGGCGACAAACGCCGTCAGCATGGACAGCGGATGACCGCCAGCCAGCAATGTTCCCAAAGCTGACAGCGATCCGTTCCAGAGAATCCAGCTTTGAATCTGATCCCAGCCGGCGGCGGTGGAAGAAGCGAACGTCGCCACGATGAGAAGAACAATCAATAGCGGGATGCCCCAGCCGAGGATTTTTCCCCAGGGCGATTTGGGGGGCAGCGATTCCAGTTCCTTTTTGTCGCCCCATTTTCCCTGTTCAATGATGCGGCTGACTCCCGGGACGTGCGCGGCGCCCAGAATGGCGACGATTTTCGGCCCCCGGGCGGCGACGATGCTGGCGGCAAGATATTGATCACGTTCATGAATCAGCACTTCAGCGACGTTGGGAAAGCTGTCGCCGACCTCTTTCAGCGCGGCTTCCAGCATGTCTCTTTGTTTGAGCTGTTCCAGATCTTCTTCAGTGATTTCCTCGTCATCTACCAGTGAAAACAGCAGACTGGCCAGCAGCCGGCATTTCTGCCAGAAGCTCTGGCGGCGCCAGATCCGGCTGAAGGTGGTCTGGATCCGGCGGTCAGCCAGAACCAGTTCGGCGCCGCTCTGATGCGCGTATTCGATGCCCTGCCGCATTTCCGCGCCGGCGCTGATCTCCATTTTCTGAGCGATTTTTTTCTGGTAGGAGCTCAGGATGATGTTGGCCAGCAAAAAACCGGTTTTCTTCTGCCGGATTACCTGAAGAATATCGGTCTGTTCCCATTGTTTCGGATTCATCATCGATTCATAACGATCCTGATCCAGTTCCACGCAGACGCTGTCAGGCTGGATAGTGGCCAGCGCTTCCTTGACCTGCAGCGCGCTGATTTTTGATACGTGAGCCGTTGCGATCAGCGTGATTTCCTTTTCGCCGACCCGCAGCGTCGTTTCCTGCTGTTCCATCTTTAAAACCTCATTTCCTGTCTATTGTAGCGCAACTGACTTTGTTTTTCCATGGTTTGACGCCGGTTTGCGGAAAACTTCAGAATAACTTCAGGATAAAAAGAAAGCAGCGGCGCATACTGGTGAAAGGAAGGGAGAGTTGCATGAAACGGAAACACAGAATACTGGATCTCTTTCTTGTTGTCAGCTGGGGACTGATCGTTTTGTGCGGGGTGTGGATCGGAATGCGGCTGCTGGACAGAACGCCGGCGATTTCCCCGCCACATCCGGGCTTAACCCCCTTGCCTGAGGCTGTACCGGACAATACCATGACACTGCCGCAGCAGCTGTCTCAGATTCTGCAGGGAGCCTTCAGCGCGGAAGGGGAACGTTCGGTAACGCTGACGCTGAGCGAACAGCAGCTCAACGAGCTTGCTGATCAGACCCTGGCGGAGTGGCTGGGATCAGTTCAGATTCAGCTGCAGTCAGGACAGATTGCCGTGCAGATTCAGCTGCATCAGCCTGATGAGCTGATCCGGCAGTTTCCGCAGTTAGGCGAATACGGCAGCCTGCTGCAGCTGGCCGGGGACAGTCCGATCCGCATCCTGATGCAGACAGATGAAAAGCGGAAGCTGCCGCTGGCGCTGCAGCAGCTGAGCGTGGCCGGTTTGCCGTTGCCGCAGACACTATTGGAATCGGTGCAGGAGGCGCTGGACAGCCGGCTGAAAGCGGTGATGGGATCCATGGAGGGATTGTCGGTGGACAAGCTGGAAATCGAGGAGGACAGGCTTTCCTTTGAAGGGACGGTTCCTCAGCAGCTGAAGATCGAGCCGGTTCCTTCTGTACAGCCGTAAACGCGGAAGTTTCCGCGTTTTTTTGCGCCGACAAAAGCCGGCGGGATTTTCAGTTTTCAAGGTTTTGTCTTATGTGGTATAATGTTCCAGACGAAAGGAGGGTTTTTCTGATGGTCAGTTATTATACAACCATTCAGTCGATCCTGAACTATACCCGGATGTTTTTTGACATCCTGATCATGTGGCTGCTTCTCTATTACACGATTAAGATTGTCCGGAACAATTCCAGGACGATTCAGATATTTAAAGGTATTGTACTGGTTCTGGTCATCAAGGCGATCGCCAATGTCTTCGGGCTGAATACGGTCGGCTGGCTGGCCGATATGTTTGTTTCCTGGGGATTCATCGCCATCATTATCATATTTCAGCCGGAAATCCGGTCTCTGTTGGAAAAACTGGGCAAATCCAACGTGTTCTCGCGGATTACCACGCTGTCAGGCAATGAGCGCGAGCATCTTGTGGATGAACTGGTCAAGGCGATCATGATTTTGTCCAAAGACCAGACCGGCGCGCTGGTGACGCTGGAACAGTCGCAGTCGCTGAGCGATTACGTCAAGACGGGAACGCCGATGAATTCGGTGGTGACCGCCGAGCTGCTGACGTCGATTTTTGTGACGTCCACCCCGCTGCATGACGGCGCGGTGATCATTCAGGGCGACCGGATTGCCTGTGCCAGCGCCTATTTCCCGCCAACCGGACAGGAGCTGCCTTCCCGATATGGAGCCCGGCACCGGGCGGCGATTGGAATCAGTGAAATCACCGATTCGGTCACGATTGTCGTTTCTGAGGAAACCGGCGCCATTTCGATCGCCGAGGGCGGTAAGATTACGACGGTATCCAAGCGTGAGCTGCGCGATTATCTGTTGCGGGTTGTCTGCAATGAGGAAACGGTAGTGCGCGAGAAAGCGCCGGCCCGGGAAGGACGGCGGTCCTATTTCGTCATTGAAGAGCCGCAGCTGGTCATTGAGAAAGAAAACGAACCGCAGAAGAAAAGCGATAAGGGCCTGCTGAACAAGATTGTGGTCAAGAAGCAGGAACCGGCGCGGACAGAAGAGACGGCGGAAGAGAAAAACACGGAGTCCAAGACCGGTCTGTTTACCGGTATTTTCGGCAAGAAGAAGGAAGCCGGCCGTCCGGAGGACCGGATTTCTCAGCTGGAAAAAGAAGAAGAAGATATCAAGCTGCCGAAGAAGAAAAAGAAAAAAAGCGGTCCTTCCTCGCTGTTTGAGGAGCCGGAGGTGCTGGAGCAGCAGATCGCCGAGGCTCAGAAAGCACATGAGGAAAGCGAGCAGCCGGCGCGGGAAGCGGCGGCGGTGACGGAGGTGCTGGAAATCCGCACGGCGGAATCGAAGCCGGCTTCGACCAAACCGCGGCGGCCGCGCAAAAAGGCGGAAGGCGAGGAAACCCGCCCGGCGAAAACGAAAAAGAAAGCGGCGGAAGAGCCAGCCGCCGAAAAGCAGGATCATTCCCCGATTGATGAAATCCAGCTGGAATTCAGCGTGCCGACACAGGAGCAATCCGAATCGGCGGCGGTGGATTCCGTCGATCAGGAAGGAAGTGACAGACAATGAAGAACAACGATCTGAAGCGCGGACCGCAGTCTGCTGACTCGGAAAGCAAGCTGGAGCTGGCCAACAAGATTGCCCGGCAGAGCAGGAAGGTTGCGAGAACGTACGCTACGATTGAAGATGCGCTGTTCCGGGTTGTACGCTGGCTCAGTTCCTGGATTGACCGGATTCTGTTCAATCCGAAATACGGCAAAATTGTATCGCTGGCGCTGGCGGTGCTGCTGTATCTGACCGTGAATTTTACCAACACCACTTTCAGTACGCTGCAATATGCCGATGTCGTGGATTCGGTTCCGGTCACGGTAAACTACAATTCCGATATGTTTGAAATTTCCGGTTTGCCGGAAGAAGTTTCGGTCACGGTGCTGGGCGATATGTCCGATGTGCAGATGACCAAGACGCAGCGTTCCTACAGCGTCGTTGCCGATCTGTCCGGTTTGACGGAGGGAACATATCAGGTTCGTCTGCAGCCGCGGGATTTCTCCGAACGGGTATCGGTCACGGTGGAACCGTCGTCGGCGATGGTGACGATCAAGAAGAAAGTGACCAGCCAGTTCGATATCAGCTATGACTTTATCAACACGGACAAACTGGATACGATTTATATTCTGGGTGAGCCGGTCTTTGAAACGACCAAGGTCAACGTCCGGGCGGCATCGGATACGCTGGACAGCATCGCCTTCGTCAAGGCGCTGATCGACGTGTCCGGCAAGACGGCGGATTTTGAGCAGGAAGCGATTCTGGTAGCTTACGATCAGACCGGCAATCCGGTGGAAGCGGACATCATTCCAAGCACGGTATCCGTCAGCGTGGGCGTCAGCTCTCCGAGCAAGGATGTGCCGGTAGCGGTGGAACTGCAGGGCGAGATTCCCAACAACATGGCGATTGAGGAAATCATCTTTGATCATTCCTCGGTCAAGATCTACGCTCAGCAATCCGTACTGGACACGCTGGATCGGGTTCTGGTACAGCTGGATGCCACAACGTTAACCGGCGATACGAAGCTGTATCAGACGATTACGATGCCGACCGGCGTCCGTCAGATCAGTCCGGCGCGGGTCAACATGGATATCCGTCTGGGCGAGGGGGTCAGCCGTACGATTGAAGATGTGCCGATCAATTACATGAACAACACCAACCGCTACAGCGTGACGACTCAGAATGATCAGACCACGGTGGATGTGACGGTTTTCGGTACTCAGAACAATGTGGATCAGATTACCGCGGATGACCTGTATGTTTATTTTGACATGCGTGATCTGCAGCCGGGAACCCAGGAGGTCACGCTGCAGATTGAGCAGAACAGTTCCAGCTATGTGCGTTATTCTCTGCCGCAGACGTCGCTGACGATCAACGTCACGGATCCGAATAACACATCGTCCGGCGAACAGGTACAGCAGGGAGGCGAAGAGTAAACCATGGGAAAATATTTCGGTACAGATGGTGTACGCGGCAAGGCCAATGAAACGCTGAGCGCGGAACAGGCGTTTCGAATCGGCCGGTATCTTGGCTACTATTATTCCCGAAATCAAAAAGGACGGATTCTGATCGGCAAGGATACCCGGCTTTCCTCGGATATGTTTGAAAGCGCGATTGCGGCCGGAGCCACGGCTGGAGGCGCGGACGTCTGCCTGATCGGCTGCTGTCCGACGCCATGCGTCGCGTATCTGCTGACAAGGGAAACGTTCAGCTGCGGCGTCATGATTTCCGCCAGCCACAATCCGTATCATGATAACGGCATCAAAATCTTCTCCAGCGAAGGCGTCAAGCTTTCCGCTGACATTGAGGCGCTGATTGAGAATTACATGGATGGCAACGAAGAGATTCCCTATGCGCAAAATGACGCGATCGGCCGTGTGATCTCTTATCATGAAGGTCTGGATCATTATCTGGACTGGCTGCAGTCGCTGTTCGATTTCCGTCTGGATTCGATGCATCTGGCACTGGATCTGGCCAACGGTTCGGCGACGACGACTGCCAGGCAGCTTCTGGAGCGGATGGGGGCGCATTGCACGGTGATCCATGGAAATCCGGATGGCGTCAACATCAATACGAACTGCGGTTCCACTCATCCGCAATCCTTGCAGGAGCTGATGAAAACCGGATCGTTTGATCTGGGGCTGGCGTTTGACGGCGACGCGGACCGGCTGATTGCGGTGGCGCCGGATGGCCGGCAGATCAACGGCGATTACATTCTGTATATCTGCGGCCGTTATCTGAAGGATCTTCATCGTCTGCCAGGCAATACGGTGGTCAGTACGGTTATGGCCAATCTCGGTTTTTTCAAGGCGATGGAAAAAGCGGGGATCCGTTCGGAATCTACTCAGGTCGGCGACAAGTATGTTTACGAATGCATGGTGAAAAACGGTTATGCGCTGGGTGGGGAACAGTCCGGTCACATCATTTTCCGCGAACATGCCACCACCGGAGACGGCCTTCTGACTGCGCTGAAACTGCTGGAAGTGATGCACAGAACAGGAAAAGGCATTCTGGAGCTGGCCGAAGGGCTGAAGATTTATCCACAGCTGCTGGTGAACGTGCCGGTTCGTGATAAACAGGCGGCGATGGAGGATCCGCAGGTGAAAGCCGAAGTGGAACAGATCAACGCCGAGCTGCAGGGCAACGGCCGGATTCTGGTGCGCCCTTCCGGAACGGAACCGCTGGTGCGGGTGATGGTGGAAGCGGAGACGGACGAACTGTGCAGCCGGTACGTTTACCGCGTTGTGGATCTGATTCAGGAAAGAAACCAGTAAAACAGACCCGGCCGGGTCTGTTTTTTTGTCATGGACCGAAGCGGGGATCAGAAAGAGAGAGGACGAGTGAAGATGAAGGAAAATCCTTATGATCGCGAATCATTTTTTGAAAAATACAGTCATATGAGCCGTTCAGAGCTGGGGCTGGAAGGGGCTGGCGAATGGCCGGCGCTCAAGGCCATGCTGCCGGATTTTCGCGGATGTCGGGTAGTGGATCTGGGCTGTGGTTATGGCTGGCACTGCCGCTGGGCGATTGACCATGGCGCCAGTTCCGTTTTGGGGATCGATCAGTCGGAAAAGATGTTGAAACGGGCTGCCGAACTGACGGAATCCAGCCGGATTGAATACCGGCATCTGGCGCTGGAAGATTACGAATATCCCGCTCAGGATGCGGACATCGTACTTAGTTCGCTGGTCTTTCATTATGTGGAAGACTGGGATCATCTGCTTGACAACATTGTCAGAACGCTGAAGGATTCGGGCGTGCTGGTCTTTTCGGTGGAGCATCCTGTTTTCACGGCCGAAGGATCCCAGCAATGGCTTACCGATGCTCAGGGGAAGACACTTTGCTGGCCGGTTGACCGTTATTTTGAGGAAGGCTGGCGCGAGGCAGTGTTTCTTGGTGAAACGATGACCAAGTTTCATCGTACGCTGACCACCTATCTGTCTTCGCTGCTGGACAGGGGAATGGTGATCGAAGCGGTATGCGAACCGCAGCCGCAGCCGGATTGGCTGCAGCGTATGCCTGAGATGAAAGAAGAGCTGCGGCGGCCGATGATGCTGCTGATTCGGGCCCGCAAAGGGCGCTGAAAGATCCCCGGTCCATGGTATTTTCAGGTCAAATTTGATACAATAAACAGGAGGTGAGGGTTGGTGAAAAAAGTAATCGCCATTGTGGAGGATGAAAAAGATTTGAATACGCTGGTCAAGCGTTATCTGGAAAAAGAGGGATACGAGGTCCGGTCCTATCTGACCTATGAGGAGGCGTCGGCACATACGACAGATGACGATATTCATCTGTGGATTCTGGATATCATGCTGGACGACAAGAGCGGATTTGATTTGATTGAGGAAATCCGCATGCAGTCGCCGGAGGTACCGGTGGTTTTCATGTCGGCGCGGGACAAGGAGTTTGACCGCATTATCGGTCTGGAAAAAGGCAGTGATGACTACATCACCAAGCCGTTTTCTCCCAAGGAGCTTGTGCTGAGAATCAATAATATTATGAAACGGGCATACAAGGATGAGTCGGGACGGATTCAGATTGACGGATATGAGATTGACGAAGCGCAGCGACTGGTGTTTGAAAAGGGAAAGGAACTGGATCTGACGACAAAAGAGTTTGATCTGCTGATGCTGTTTGTCAAAAATAAGGGAACGGCATTTCCGCGGGAACAGATTCTGGAACAGGTGTGGGATGTCAATTACTTCGGCTCTGACCGGGTGGTCGACGATACGCTGCGCCGGCTGAGAAAAAAGATGCCGAATCTGAGCATTCATACGATTTACGGATTCGGCTACCGGCTGGGATAAATGAAGCGCATCCGGATCTGGCTGCGGGAACAGTCGTTGTCTCAGCAGCTGCTGACGCTGACCTTTCTAGTCGTTACGGTTTTTACCGTCTTTTTCTTCGTCTATCTGTCGGAGAGTGTCAATGAATTCGTGGAGAGCCAGATGTACAGCATGCTGCATCGGGCTCAAAATAATATTTCCTTCAACTACAGCGTGGGCATGGAAATCGATGAAATTGCCGAAAATGTCGATACGAGCATTACCCACGTATTCTATACCAAATCTACCCGTCAGTTTACCGTGATCGGCAGCACGCTGCAGCCGGAACTGACTTCCCATCTGCTTCAGGAAGCGGAAAAGCTGACCCAGCAGGGCGGAGATCGGGCCTATACGCTGGATCGGAAAACCTATTTTTATTCGCTGATGCAGCTGGACGACGATACGGTGCTCATTTCACTGATGTCGGACAGCTATCGCAGCGATTTCAAAAATATGCTGCTCAACAGCGTCATCAATCTGAATGTTCTGGTCGTTTCGCTGCTGTTTATTTTTCTGATGCTGTGGATCAGCTCCCTCATTCATCCGCTGAATCAGATCCGCAATTACATTGAGAAAGTCAGCCGCGGGGAGGAGGCGGAGCTGAAGCTGACCCGCCGGGATGAAATCGGTCAGGTGGCGCAGGCGCTGGTGGCGATGAAAGAGGAACTGGACAAGCAGGAGAAGATCAAGGAAGAAATGATTCAGAATATTTCGCATGATCTGAAGACGCCGATTGCCACGATCAAATCATATGGCGAAAGCATCAAGGATGGTATTTATCCGTATGAGACGCTGGAAAAGAGCGTGGATGTGATCATCGAGCATGCCGACCGGCTGGAGAAAAAAGTCTACAGTCTGATCATGCTGAATAAACTGGGATATCTGACCGACGATGGCAATGAGGGGGATACGCTGGATATGAGCGAGGTCATCAACAAGGCGATTCTGTCGCTGAAAGTCATTCGTCCGGAACTGCTGATCACCACCTATTTGGACAAGATCTATTTCCATGGAGAAGAAGATCCATGGCGGGTGGTGGTGGAAAACCTGCTGGACAATGCGATCCGCTATGCCCGCAGCGAAATCGTCATTACGCTGGATGAGGATGAAATGACGATTGCCAACGACGGTCCGTTGTTGAGCGCTGACCGGATTGACAAGCTGTTTAAGCCATACGAAAAAGGAACGGACGGCAAGTTCGGACTGGGGCTTTCCATCGTCTACCGCGTCTGTACGACCTATGGTTATCGGGCGGAGGCGGAAAACCTCAACGACAGCGTCATCTTCCGCATCACCCGTCCAGGAGGACTGAAACGGGAGAAAAACCGCCGTCTGGAAGGAAAATCCAGAACCGGCAGAAAAGAAGGAAAGAACAGGGAGGAGAAGCATGAAAATCCAGACGAACACGATCTGCATCAATCCTGAGCATCCTGTCCGCGCAGCGGGCTATGCCCAGCAAGTCGAACCGGTCAGCGAAATCCGCGATAATCTGTACGCCCGTACGCTGGTGATTGAACAGCAGGGAACCCGTTATGTGCATATAGCGCTGGATTCACTACAGGCGCCGAAAGAGCTGATGCATTCGCTGAAACAGCAGCTGCAGAAAGCGTGGGGAATGCCGGTTTGCCTTGTCATCAGCGGAACGCATACGCATTTTGCGCCGGATATGCGGGATTCGCAATACCGTCAGCAGGTATTCCGTCAGCTGAGCGAGGCGTTATCGGAGCTGGAAATGGAAGAGGCGGAGCTGACCTGCAGCTTTGTCCGGGAACCGTTTGGCAAAATCGGCGCCAGCCGGATCAGTCACTGGACGACCGATCAGATTTTTGCTCAGACACTGTGCATTTACAATCATGGCCGCCGTGTGGCGACCTTGCTGATTCACAATTGTCATCCGACTGTTCTGTCCGGAGATACGCCGTTTTTTACCTGTGAATATCCGGGACTGGCAGTCAGACATCTGCAACAGCGTTATCCGGATGAATTCTTTTCCTATCTGCAAGGGGCCTGTGGGGATGTCAGTACCCGCTTTATCCGCCGCGCTCAGACAGTAGAGCAGATGGAGGAATTTGGACAGATCATGGCCGATGAATTTGATTCGCTGTTGCAGCGGCAGCCGCAGCCATTCCCATGCCGGATGGGCTATCAGGATCACTGGCTGGATCTGCAACATGAGCTGAAGAATCCGGATTCTCTGATCATTCCCGAATACTACAGCAAGCGGGAACGGGAGACGCTGGTATACGGCATCGAGGCCAGCCGCAAGAATCTGGCGAATCCGGAACATCTGGCCAGTCAGACGATGTTCAGCGTCCTGGATTTCGGTGGAGTCCGCCTGATTTTCAGCGAGTTTGAACTGTTCAGTGAATACAACAAGGCGACCGATCCGCAGCACAGTGCCCTGATCTGTTATTCACAGGGATACAGCCATTATGTGGCCGGCCCTTCCTTTGACGGGATGACTTATGAAACACTGCAGGACACGCTGGCGCCCAAAACGCGCGAAGCGATCCTGGCGCTGATTCGCCGCTATAGCGCAGTAGCAGAATAAAAGAGAAAACGCAGGGCTTCCGTGGGCAACGTCTCACGGAAGTTTTTTTGTTGGCCGGAAAAAGGCAGGAAAGGATAACTGATCAAAACAATCACATCGATGACTGAATGCAAGCTGATATTTTGAGTGATGATTGATAATGTGATGATTTCTCTTAAAAAACAATCATATTATCTTGACTGAATTGATTGAAATGATTATATTAAAGCTAGTTAAGCGCTTACAACAACACGGAGGGATGTGAACTCATGATCATAACTCACACTTCCAATCCTTCAATCGACTATTATCTGGAGCTTCACGCTGAACTGCATGAGGGAGTTCAGCGAGCTGAACATGGCTATTGTCTTCCGGGGGGAAAAGGGTTGAATGTCTCGATGGTGCTGAATCAGCTGGGTATTCCTTCCGTCGCAACCGCGTTTCTCGGCGGGCTGACCGGAGATTTTATCAGTCAGGCGATGAAAGAGTATCCGTGTATCCGCCTGGAAGCGGCCCGGATCGAAGAGGCCAACCGGATCAATGTCAAAATCCGCGCCAGGAAGGAATGGGATGTCAACGCTCCCGGTCCGCAAATCAGTTCTCAGGCACAGTCTGTTATGCTGGATAAGCTGAAGCATCTGCTTCACGCCCAAGACTGGTTATTAATCTCCGGCAGTCTGGCCCGTCAGATCGGTGAATCCTTTCTGATCCGTGCGGCGCAGCTGTGCCATGAGGCAGGAGCATTTCTGGTTTTGGATGTACCCGGGATTTCCGCTTCCCTGATCGCCCGCCTGAAGCCGCAGCTGATTAAGCCGAACGTGCAGGAGCTTTACGGTCTGTTTCCGGAAAGCCAGGGGAAAGAGGAGGATGTGCTGATCCGGCAGCTTCAAAGACAGGGAGTCGCCAACATTCTGCTTTCCGATGGCGCTAACGGCGCGCGGTTCTACACACCGCATCAGTGTTACCGGATAGAACATCCGCGGCTGAGGGCCATCAGTACGGTTGGTTCCGGCGACAGTATGCTGGCGGCCTTTGTCGGCATGCTGCAGCAGGGAAAGTCGATTGAGGAATCTCTGGTCTGGGCGGCGGCAGCCGGCCAGGCTACCGCGATTTCCCATGGTCTGGCTGACCGGGAAAAGATAGAAAGGCAAAAGGACAATGTCAGCATTGTCCGGACAGAAGCAAAGGAGAATGCAAATGAAAATTACGATGGCAAGAATCGACAACCGGCTGCTGCACGGGATAGTGATAGCGCAGTATCTGCCAAGAGCGAATTGTCAGCGTATCATGGTGATCGATGACGAAACAGCGCTGGATCCGAAGAAAAAGGAAATGATGATGTTCGCCAAGCCCAACGGCTATGTCGCCAGCATCATCACGCTGGATAAGGCGCTGGAAAATTTCCGGGCCAACAAATACGAAGGACAGCGTATTTTCATCCTGGCGAAAACTCCGTATGTGTTTCTCAGACTGATACAGGCCGGGGTGCCGATCGAGGAGCTGATGATCGGGGCGACAGACCTGTTGAACGAGGGCATCAAGCTCAGCAACCGGGCTTTCATTACAGAGCAGCAGGCGCAGGAATGCCGGCAGATCCACGAGCTGGGGACGCGCATCATCGTCCAGCACGCACCTTCGGTGACGCCGACAGATCTGTTCAAAATCATTCATTAACAAGAAGGGGGAAATATCATGTTTGGTTTAAGCGCACTACAGCTGATTCTTATCTTACTGCTGACGGAACTGATCGCTTTGGACAGCGGCGGTCCGCAGACCCAGCTCATCTCCAAGCCGCTGGTTGTCGGAACGATGATCGGCATGGTTCTGGGAGATACCACGCAGGGCATGTTTATCGGAGCGACGCTGCAGCTGATGTCGATGGGGGTTGTCGGCCTGGGCGGCGCCAGCGTACCCAACTATGTCATTACGACCATCATTACGACGATTGTAGCGATTCAGTCCGGTCAGGGCTATGAAATCGGTCTGACGATCGGCTTGCCGGTAGGGATGCTGTATGTCAATCTCGATATTCTGCACAAGATTCTCAACGGCTATGTCATGCGCTGGTCGCAGAAGCTGGCTAATCAGAAAAAGTTCGACCAGAGCCTGCATGTGCTGTATCTGCATCTGGTATTGATGTCGCTGAAGTTTCTGCTGCCGGTGGTGATCGTTCTGTTTGCCGGTCAGACGGTGGCTCAGGCGATTGTGGATGCGATGCCGGCCTGGCTGTTCAACGGCATGACGGTCGCGGGCAAGATCCTGCCGGTGACTGGTATGGCGATGCTTTTGAACTACATGCCGGTGGAAAAGAATTTCCTGTATCTGTGCATCGGCTTTGTCATGTACGCCTACATGGGTGTCGGTACGCTGGGCGTCGCGATTATCGGTTTCGGCCTGGCGTTCAAATACTACTATGATCAGACTCATAACACCGCTGCCCTCAGCAGTTCTGTAGGAGGTTTGGAAGATGAATAAGGTACTTACAAAGAAAGATGTCAATCGTGCCGGCTTACGCTGGATGGTCATGCCGATGTCCTCCTTCTGTTACGAAGTTCAGTTCGGTCAGGCTGTCGTTTACGCGCTGTCGCCGGCTTTAAGAAAAATCTATCCGGATGACGACGACTATCTGGCCGCAATCAACAATCATTTCAAATATTTCAATACGCAGCCTTACATGTGCCAGATCGTTCTGGGTGCGGCGCTGGGCATGGAAGAGCAGCTGGGCCGGGAAGGCGCGGATACGATTCAGGACTTCAAAACCGGCGTCATGGGACCGCTGGCCGGCATCGGCGATACGCTGTTCTGGGTTGTCATTCCTACGATCTGGGCTTCGATCGCCTCGCCGATGGCGCTGGAAGGCAATGCGACCGGACTGATTCTGTGGACAATCTTCGGTATCGCACTGACGCTGTTCCGCCTGAAATTCTTTGAATGGGGCTATAATCTGGGCACGCGGCTGATTACGGAACTGAAATCCACGCTGCAGGTGCTGACGGACGCCTGCTCGATCCTGGGTCTGACCGTTGTCGGCGCCCTGATTCCGTCGGTTGTTTCCGTGACTGTCCCGCTGACAATCCATTTCGAGACGGGCACGTCGATGGTCGTACAGGAACAGCTGGATACGATCATGCCTTGCCTGGTTCCGGTTGTGCTGACGCTGATCTGTTATAAGCTGCTGGGCAAGAAAAAGGTCAGCATGACCTGGCTGGTTGTCATTGTCCTGATCGTCAGCATCATTGGCTCCAGCCTGGGAATTCTGGGCTGAGGAAATCCGAAGAAGCTGCAGCTTCTGAGCTGCAGTCTTCTTTTGAAGGAAGGGAAACGATGAAGAAAATACTGTTTTGCAGCCATGGCCGCCTGTGCGAGGGGATGCTGGATACCCTGAAGGTGTTCTCGTTGTATGATGAAAAAACAATGCAGGCGATTCCCTTTTATACGGAAGGGGTTGACAGCGACCGGCTGCTGGAGGAAGCGGCGGCCCAGATTGGCCCTCAGGATCAGCTGCTGATCCTGACCGATATCGCCTTTGGCAGCGTAAACCAGAAGATCATGATTCGGTTTAAGGATTGGGATAACGTGTTTGTCCTGTCGGGAATGAACCTGATGATCGTGCTGTCGGTTCTTGCGCCAACGGAAAAGTGGACGGAGGACTTCTTTGCCGAAAAGGCGTTGGAGGCCCGGGATTCCATCGTTTCCATGGGCTCGCTGCCGGTGACGATGGAGGAAGAAGACGAATAGAAAGGAAGGAAGCAGACAATGAAAATTGCGGTACGACAGTGCGATATCACGCCGGAAAGACCTTGCTGGCAAGGCGGCTATGTGCAGCGGGAACACTTTTTTGAGAAAGTGCATGACCCGATTACTGCCACGATCATGGTGATCACCACCGAAGATGGCCGCCTGGTGACAGGCAGCATGGATGTCAGCGGCGTAGATCAGAATCTGACTGATTTGATTTGCGAACAGGTGCGGAAGCAGGGCATCGAGCTGAATGAGGAAAACCTGATTCTCAGCGCCACGCATACCCACAGCGGACCGCTGGTTGGCGCTTACATGGACCGAGAGATTGACCCACAATATCTGCAAAGCGTGGTGAGATCGCTGAGCAGCGCGATTGTGGAAGCGTGGCAGGAGGAAGGAACAGAGGTGGAGCTGCGTTATCGCAGTACCTGGATTGACGGACTGTATTCCAACCGCAACGATCCAAACAAACATTCTGATAAATGGATTCATCAGCTGGGTTTTTTCCAGGGAGAACAGATGAAAGCCATGATCTGTTCCCTGGCGCATCATTGCACGGTGCTGGGGCCGAATTTCATGGAGTGCAGCGCCGATCTGTTCGGCGAGATGCGCCGCTTGCTGCAAGAGGAAACACAGGTTCCGGTGATGATGGTTCAGGGCAATGCCGGCGATATGGGCAACAAGCAATACCGCCGCAGCAATCTGTTCGATGAGGTACAGCGTCAGGCAGCCAATCTGATCGATCAGATTCATAAAAAACATTCGCCATGGCAGCCGCTTCAGGTTCGTCATCTATGTTTCCGTAAGGTTGTCTTCCAGGCGTCATACGATGTGGATGTCGAGGTGTTCAAGGCCAAAAAGGCGGAATTTGAGAAACAGCTGGAAACGGAAACTCAGTTTGATACAGTCAAACTGCTGGTCACCGGGATCAAGAGTTTCGAGAGAAAAATCGCACAGGGATCACGGCATGTAGAAAGAGAAATGAGCTGCCGGATTATCAGGATGGATGATCTGCAGATCGTTGCGGTACCGGGCGAACTGGGATCAATTCTGGGATTGCGAATTAAGGCGGCGTCCCCGGCACAGGTCTGTCTGTTGTGGGGATATGCCAATCCGGGCGATCTTGGTTATATGATTGAAAAAGAAGCTTATGGCGGATTCTCTCAGGAAAGCAATGTGACCGATTATCCGGCCGGGATTCCGGATGAATTTGTCGAGCGGATTATCGCTGCGCTGTAAAGGAAAAGGACATGCCTGTGAAAAGACTCTCAGCAAACAGGGTCGTCACAGCGTGTCCTCTTTTTAAGGTAAAGGAGGTAAAAAAGGATGCGGGTCTTTTTCTGCGATCTGGATGGAACGCTCTGGCAGCAGCAGGGTGATCAGTATCAGGTGGATCCGGCAGATCTGGAAGCGGTACGGCACCTGATGGCAAGAGGAATCCGTTTTGTGCCGGCTACCGGCCGGGGACCGGACGTGCTGCATCAGCTGCAAAGTTGGCTGGGAACAGAGGTCAGGGATGTGATCGCATCCAACGGTTCCCGCATTTTCCGTGCGGGAGAGCTGATCGGATGCGAAGGCGTAGGGGGTGAAACAGCGTTTCAGCTGTATCAGGCGCTGTCCTGTTCTGGTTGTGCGATGATGCTGGAAACAGCCAGTCATGGCCGGCTTGTTATCGGACAGCAGGAAAGCGGGACATCGCTGTGGTCCCAAGCTTATCACCTGAAGACTGCCGATCTTTTGCGCCGTCTTCCGTCTTTAAAAATCTGCAAGATCACCGTGCTCATTCAGAATGACATTCAGCAGCGCCAGGTTCCGGCTATCGCCAATCGTTTTTCCTCTTTGCGCTGGCTGGTAAATCAGCTGGGCAATGTGGAATTTCTTCCTGATGGGGTCAGCAAAGCGACCGCGATCCGCTATTATTGCCAGAGTGAGGGAATTCGCCGTGAAGAAACAGCCTTTATCGGTGATGAGATCAATGATATTGAAGCGATGGAGGAAGCGGGACTTTCTTTCTGCATGCGCCATGCCCGTCCTGAAGTTTGCCGTCACGCGGATTTTGCCGTTGCAAGCGTACGACAGGCCATTGAACTGACGTTGCGAAAATGAGACAATAGAAACGAAAGAAAACGCGTTGGCACGCGGGGAGGCAGCGATGAAAAACAGGCGGTGGAGCAGAATACTGGAATTGTGCGAAAAACAGAGCGCGGTATCGGTACAACAGCTGGTAAAGGAACTGCAGATTTCTGAGGCAACGGTTCGCCGGGATCTGCAGAATATGGAAAATCAGGGATTGCTTGTCCGCTTTCATGGCGGCGCGCGGATGATTGACGCCCAGCGGCTGGAAAAAACGATGACGATGAAATCGCTGCTGAACGTGGAGGAAAAAGAGAAGATTTCCCGCTGCGGGGCTTCTCTGATTGAGGATGGTCAGATCGTGTTTCTAGACGCCGGAACGACAACCTACAATCTGATTGATTATATTGAAGCGAAAAACATCACGGTAGTGACGACCGGGATTCCTCATCTGACCCGGCTGTCGCAGCGCAACATCAAGACGTTTGCGCTCAGCGGCTTTGTGAAACCGAGTACTGTAGCGGTGACCGGTAAGGAAACGGTGCACCAGATCAGCAACATGAACTTTGATATCGCTCTTCTGGGAGCTAACGGGGTTCATCCTCAGGCCGGATTCACGACACCGGAGGAATATGAGGGAGAAGTGAAAACGATGGCGATTCACCGCGCTAAAAAGTCGTACATCCTGGCTGACAAAAGCAAGTTCAACAAGCTGTGCTTTGTCCGCTTTGCCAATCTGAACGAGGCGACCGTGATCATCGATGAAAAGATTGACGATTTCGATTACCGTCTTCTCGACTACATCGTTGCACCATAAGAGTTCCTTGCAAAAAGAAAAGACGGGCTGCCCGTCTTTTTTCATGCATCATGCTTCACTGCGTTATTTGGAAGGCGTTTCCGATCTGACAGTTTCCGCCAGCGCTGCCAGCGTCGCTCCGATGTCCTGCAGCTGACTTGGAATGATCAATTTAGTGGCTTTGCCATCGGCCATCTTGGTCAGCGTTTCATATCCTTTCAGCGTCAGAAACGCCAAATCCGGATCGGCAGTTTTGATCAGTTCTATTCCTCGTGCCTGAGCGGCATAAATACGTTCGGTGGCCTGAGCCTGACCTTCCGCTTCAGCGATCATCGCTTCTTTTTTGGCAGTAGCCCGCAGAATCATCGCTTCCTTTTCGCCTTCGGCAGTCAGGATGGCCGATTTCTTTTCACCCTCAGCTCTCAGGATCGCTTCCCGGCGCTCCCGTTCCGCCCGCATCTGTTTTTCCATGGATTCCTGAATGTCGTGCGGCGGAAGAATGTTTTTCACTTCTACCCGGCCCACCTTGACGCCCCATGGATCGGTTGCCTCATCCAGAATCGCTCTCATCTTCGTGTTGATGATATCCCGTGAGGTCAGCGTCTCATCCAGTTCCAGTTCGCCGATGATGTTTCTCAGCGTTGTGGCGGTCAGATTTTCCAGCGCGCTGATCGGATGTTCTACTCCATAAGTGTACAGTTTGGGATCCGTGATCTGAAAATACACGACGGTATCGATCTGCATGGTGACGTTATCCTTGGTGATCACCGGCTGCGGATCGAAGTCCTTGACGATTTCCTTCAGTGAAACCTTGTTGGCAATCCGGTCGATAAACGGAATGACGAAATGCAGGCCGGTATGCCATGTCGCGCTGTACGCTCCCAGCCTTTCCACAACATAGGCTTTGGCCTGCGGAACAATTCTGACGCAGTAACAGATCATGCTGATGACAACCAGCAGGACGACGAGAAAAATCACTATCTGATAGAATTCCATAATGTTTCCTTTCCGGATTGAAACGGTCAATCCCCAATTTTTCGAACGATAAGCTTGGCGCCTTCGATGGCGACGACTTCGATCAGCGATTGCTGCGCGATCGGATGGCCATCGCTGCTGGCGGCGTTCCAGATCACGCCGTTGATTTTGACTTCACCCCATCCATCAGGCCGGATGCCTTTCAATAGCCGGGTCCGGCTTCCGATCACCCGGTCAGCGTTGGTTGCGATCGTATTGCCGCGCAGATAACCGGCAGCCATGGGCCGGATTGCCGCCAGACAGAGCAGCGAGGCGGCGAAGAAGATGACGCTCTGCCACAGAAAAGACAGCTGCAGCGCAGCCGCTGCCATGGCGCACAGCGCGCCAACGCAGAACCAGATGCTGACAAGACTTGTCGCAGTGGCCATTTCCAGAATCAGCGCACCCAGGAAGATCAGAATCCATAAAATGAAAACCATTTTCCCTCACCTCCTCAAAGGGGATTGTTCAGATCAAGGATCAGCATTTTTTCGCTGTCGTCAAAATGCGCAGGAACCTTGACTCCCGAGCACTCCCGTCCCATCATCGAAGCGATTTCCTCAATCAGCGCCTTGTTGCTGATGCGGGCATACCCCTTGCCCATGGAAACTTTGTGCAGCTGTTCCAGCGGTACAAGCTTGAGATCAACCTCACGTTTGGTGACCGGCCGGATCGCAACCTTGCGGTTTTCCCTGTCCAATCCGATACAGCACCAGCGAATATCATCAAAATAGGCGGCCGCCACATTGTTCAGCGTAAAATTGTTGGGATACAGAGTGACCAACATCGTGTAGGCATTGCCTTTGACCCACTCAAACATGCATTGTGATCTCCTTTCCTGGGCAGGATAAGCCGAGGCTTCGCTTTCCGATTGCCGTGGAAGCGTTTATCCTGGTTAAGGTTATTATAGCTTTTTTCATCCCGATCTTCAATATCTTATTTTTCTTATTGCGAATATTTTTTTAATACTTCCCAATCAACTCTGCTTTGCATATAATTATGGTGAAAAATGGAGGTTTTTATGCCGCAGTGTACAATTAACGGAGTCCGGACAGAATATGAGGAACAGGGTCAGGGAAAAGCGGTGATCCTTCTGCATGGCTGGGGACAGAGGATGATTATGATGGAACCGGTATTCATGCATCTGAAATCGCATTTTCACGTGTTCAATTTCGATTTTCCCGGCTTTGGAAAAAGTGAGACGCCTTCCCGCGGCTGGAGCCTGGCGGATTACCAGGCCTTTCTTGAACAGTTCTGCGTTCAGATGGGCGTGGAAAACCCGATTCTGATCGGTCATTCTTTCGGCGCGCGGGTTGCGATTCGCTATGCCGCCAGCCATCCGGTGTGCAAGATGGTACTGACCGGCGCGGCCGGAATTCGTCCGAAGCCATCCTGGCAATCCAGAATCCGGACAGCCGGGTACAAGGCGGCCAGAAAAGCAGTGGCCCTGACCGGTTCCAGGGAACTGGAGGAAAAGCTGAAGAATCATTTTGGATCCGAAGATTACCGCAATGCTCAGGGTGTGATGCGGGAAACGCTGGTGAAGGTCGTCAACGAAGATCTGACCGATCTGCTGCCCCGGATTCAGATTCCGGTGTTGTTAGTCTGGGGTGAAAAAGACGAGGCGACGCCGTTGTGGATGGGAAAACAGATGGAAGAGATGATGCCGGAGGCAGGTCTGGCGATATTTGAAGGCGACGATCATTTCGCTTATTTTCATCAGAGCGACCGGTTTAACCGGTGTCTGGATATCTTTTTGAAAGAAGACTGGGAGGACTGACATGGATTTTCTGCGACAGATTCAGGATCTTTTGGAAACAGTGCTGTTTACGGCACTGATTTGCTGTATGATGATCATTCCGTGGAAACACGCGCTGCACATGTTTCAGCAGAACCGCTATGAAACCGGCAGGTATTTCCGCTGGGCCAGAGAACAGCTGCGGGATTGGAAAAGCTGGCTTTTTTTCATTGTGGTCAGCGTGCTCTGTCTGGCTGTATTGCTGGTCCCGGGCTATCAGGCAGGCAAAATCTGCGCGGTCTGGCTGGCGGTGGCGCTGGGGCTGTTCAGCCTGTGGCGTGATAAAAAGCGGAAGGTAATCAAACCGCTGCAGCTGACCAGCCGGGTGAAGCGTCAGATTGCGGTGATGCTGGTGCTGAATCTTCTGTGGCTGATTCCGGCGGCGATTTTCAGCGATTATCCGCTGTGGCTGCTGTGGATCTGGCTGGCCAGCTGGATCAACTGGGCGCTGATTCCCGTCATGGCCTGGCTGACGGAACCGTTTGAGAATCTGATCAAAAAGCATTACATGAAGCTGGCCAGGAATATTTTGAAAAAGCATGACCGGCTGATCCGGATCGGGATTACCGGCAGTTATGGCAAAACTTCTTCCAAGAACATCCTGCACGAAATTCTGTCGGAAAAGTTTTATTCTTTGCCAACGCCGGCTTCTTTCAATACGCCGATGGGCATCACGATTACGATCCGGCAGCAGCTGAAGCCGACGCATGAGGTGTTTATCTGCGAAATGGGAGCGGATCATGTCGGCGATATTACGCAGCTGATGGATTTTGTCAAACCGCAGATCGGCATCGTGACCTCGATCGGTCCGCAGCATCTCAACACGTTTGGCTCAATGGAAAACATCATTCATGAAAAGATGCAGATGATTGAAAAACTGCCGGTGACCGGCTTTGGCGTTCTGAACCGCGATAACGAATTCATCCGCGACTATTACCTGCGCAGCGCCTGCCGGCTGGCCTGGGTAGGCATTGATCGCGAGGATGTCGATTACAGGGCAGTCAACATCGTTTTCAGTCCGCAGGGTTCCCGCTTCGATATCCGTACGGCGGATGGACGGGAAGTTCCGTTTCAAACGCGGCTGCTGGGCCGTCATAACATTTCCAATATTCTGGCGGCGGTTGCGGTCGGCAGAGATCTGGGCGTCAGCTGGGAACAGCTGCAGCGGGCTGTAGCGCAGGTGCGTTATGTGGAGCATCGGCTGGAAATGAAGAAAATCAACGGCTATACGTTTATTGACGACGCGTTCAATTCCAATCCGTCCGGTTCGGCGATGGCGCTGGAAGTGCTGAAAATGATGCCGGGAACCCGGATTATCGTCACTCCGGGCATGATCGATCTGGGCGTGCGTCAGCATCAGATCAACCGGGAATTCGGAAAGAAGATGAAGGGCTGCGCGGATCGGGTTATCCTGGTTGGCAAGCGGCAGACTGCGCCGATTCTGGAAGGGCTGAAAGAGTCCGGCTTTGATCTGGCGCAGGTGGAGACGGTCGCTTCGGTTCAGGAAGCCTTTGCGTTGATTTATCGTCAGGCTACGGTACAGGATACGATTCTGCTGGAAAATGATCTGCCGGATGCCTTCAGTCATTGAAAAGGATAGGGTCAACTGAAAAGGAGAAGTGCTGCCTGAAGACAGCGGCTTCTCCTTTTTTCATGTGTGCCGGGCATGGCACGAATTCAGTTGGAGATAAGCCAACCACAGGTAGTTACCGCCAAGTGTAGTGAACCACAAGTCGTAAAC
>CAJFOC010000006.1 GCA_904395815.1 uncultured Holdemania sp. | reverse complement strand
CATAAGTTTTCTCCGCCTTGACCATATCGAAATCTCTATAATAAAAATGATCAAACAACACATTCAAAACCAGTTCTTCCAGATCCTCATCCAATATAAAACTAATCATCAACAACTGATCAGCCGTACTATTCTTAGGATAGATAACATTCAAGTAATAATCCGTTACGGTCTTCAGCGCAGTGTAAACTTCATTATAGTAAAAATAGTTTCGGGCTTTTTCAAAAAGGGTATCGATCTGCTTATCCAACTGTTCAATCTTGCTGACATCATACAGTTCTACCGCGGAATACAGTTCTTCGCCCAGTTTTTCCGCCTGCTCAATGACACTAGGAAACTCGCTCGCCCTGAATCCCAGTTTGCCAATAAAGAATTCGTACAATTCATCATCCCGTACCGAGAGTCCCCGTTCCATGCGGTTCAACGTCGCTCTTGAACAGACAGGCTGACCTTCCGCAACTTCAAAAAACGGATGTTCACGGGTGGCAAGAATGAATTCGCTGCAATTGTACTGATGATCTTTTGACGATGCATGTCTCATCTCGCGGTAAACCTTGATGAGACGACCGCAGTTTTCTCTCATTTTGCTGTTGGCAAACATGGTTAAGCTCTTTCCCCTTTCAGCCTGTCCGGCTTTATTCATATTTTATCACAAAAATAACTTACCGTACCAGCTTTCACAAAGCGCGATTTTAGCACCTTTTGAATGATTCTTATTAAGCGAGAAAATCAGCACTTTCCTGCTGTTTCTGTCCGGTTGACCAATGATTTTCTTATACAAATCAGGCAATGAGGCTTCCCCCAAAAACAGATCTGACATGGAAATTTGAACAAATGAGCGTACTGTCAGGCTGGCGCCTATCTTCAGATAGAAAAGAAAAACATCGTCTGTTCTGAGAAAACCATGATCAGGGAGGAAAAGTATGAAACTGCATACAGAACACATTACTGAAAACAGTCGATACTGGAAAGAAATCAACATCCTTGCGAAAGAAGCTTTTCCACCGGAAGAATATCTTGCCCCGCAGGCGCTGGTGGAGATGTCAAAAACGGATTCCGTGGATTTTCTTGCGCTCAGCGAACAGGATGCCTTGATCGGCTTTATGGTGGTAAAAACCTATAAGACTCTTGCCTATCTTTTCTTTTTGGCAATCCGTCCGGATTATCGCTGCCAGGGATATGGAAGCCGGGCTATTGAAACACTGAAAGCGGAATATCCCGGAAAAAAACAGCTCGTTGATTTTGAGATGCCTGATGAACAGGCGGAAAATTATGAACAAAGAGAGAAAAGACGGCGTTTCTATTTGCGAAACGGATATCGGGAAACCGGATTGTTTCTGTCCTATTTCGGAGTGGATTATGAGATTTTCTGCATGGATGACGATTTTCAGGAAGAAGAGTTCAAAGCGATGATGAAAACCATTCGTGTAAAGGACTTCTGCCCAACCTACTTTCACCGATAAAGACAGCCTGGTCTCTGCTCAGGTTGAAGTAAAAACAACAAACCCAGCGTTTTATTCAGACAGTGAATCCGAAAAGACTCGCTGCTTTTTGTATAGCTTAAACAAGTTTCCAATGACTTCAAACACTTCGTTCAACCCGAAAAAAAGAACAGTGTGACAAAATATCACACTGTCCTTCACAATCCGCTTTCGTTGTAATCAAACGGATCCTTACAGTCCCAGTACCTGATGGCATCGCGGGCACAGACCGTTTTCATCGGTCTGTTCCGAAATATTCCAGCAGCGTGGGCAAACCGTCCCCTTGCAGGCAACGATCTCAACCTGACAGCTGCCATAATCCTTCAGATTTTCTTCTGTCAGAGTGACCTTGGAAACGATCAGCCACTGATGGAACTGATCGTCGCACAGTTCTTCGATCAGCGCCCTGTCCTCTGCGGAAACATGCAGACGAACTTCCGCTTCCAGCGATTTTCCGATCACCTTATCCGCACGGGCTTCTTCCAGCGCCTTGAAAATATCGGAACGAATCTGCATCAGACGATCCACCTTCTGACGCAGTACTTCAGCCTGTGCGATTTCTGTTTTCGGCGCAAACCGGCCAAGATGAATGCTTTCCTCTTCCGTCTTGAAGAAGTCGTTGACTTCCTCTGCCGTATGCACAAGAATTGGCGCCCACAGACGAACCAGAACATCTGTCGCATGGTACAGCACCGTCTGAACCTGGCGGCGGCGCGGCGCATCCTTTCGTTCAATGTACAGGATATCCTTGGTGTAATCCAGATAATACGCGGACAGATCGTTGGTCATCAGGTTGGTCAGCATTGTCGTCACATCGGAAAAGCGATATTCCCGATAAGCCTGCTGACACCGTTCGTTAACTTCGTTCAGCAGCACCAGCATGTACTGATCCAGCGGCGGAAGAGACGCCGGATCCACCAGATCCGCGCGGCTGAAGTCTTCCTCACGGTTGATGTTGGCCAGCAGAAAGCGGAACGTATTTCTGACCTTACGATAGTTTTCGCTGATCTGTTTGAGAATGGCTTCCGACATGCTGCAGTCTGCCTGATAATCCACGCTGGCTGCCCACAGGCGGAGAATATCAGCGCCATATTTTTTGGTGATCTCTGCCGGCGCTACCGCATTCCACTGTGATTTGGACATCTTGACGCCATTGCCATCCATGACAAAGCCATGGCTGAGCACCTGGCGGTAAGGCGCCTGACCATGAACGGCGGTACCGACAATCAGCGAAGAATTGAACCAGCCGCGGTACTGATCGCTGCCTTCAAAATACAGGTCTGCCGGATAGCCCAGGCCCCGTTCCATCATCGCTCCTGTATGAGAAGAACCGGAATCGAACCAGACGTCCATCGTGTCCGTTTCCTTGGTAAAGAGTCCGTTAGGAGAAGCCGGATTCGTATAGCCCTCAGGCAGCAGATCTTTCGCTTCTTTCTCAAACCAGATGCTGCTTCCATATTCGTTAAACAGATCGGCGACATGATCGAAGACCCGCTGTTCCATAATTGGATTGCCATCTTCCGTATAGAAAATCGGAATCGGCACGCCCCAGGCGCGCTGACGCGAAATGCACCAGTCGCCGCGATCGGCAATCATGTTGTGCATCCGCTGCTGCCCCCACTTCGGAATCCAGTCCACCTGATCTACCTGCCGCAGCAGCTGATCACGGATTTTTTCAATGGAAGCGAACCACTGGGTTGTCGCACGGAAAATGATCGGCTTCTTCGTACGCCAGTCATGCGGATAAGAGTGCGTAATCCATTCCAGTTTCAGCAATACGCCCAGCTCGTCCAGCCGCTGCGTGACCGTTTTGTTGGCATCATCGACATACTGTCCTTTCAGCCAGTCGCCGGCCTCTTCCATCATGCAGCCATGCTCATCCACATTGCAATATGCCGGCAATCCGTATTTCTGACCGACAAAGAAGTCGTCAGCACCGAAACCCGGAGCGGTGTGAACGCAGCCGGTACCGGCATCGGATGTGACATGATCGCCCAGAATAACCAGCGATTCACGATCATACAGCGGATGACGGCAGGTAATCATTTCCAGCTCACGGCCCTTGAACGTCCTGAGCACTTCTTTCTTTTCCAGACCGAATTTGGCCCACAGCGCATCGACCAGCTCTTCCAGCACGATCATCTTGCCTTTTTCACTGTTGACCAGCGCGTAGGTCAGATCCGGATTCAGACAGATCGCCAGGTTAGCCGGGATGGTCCACGGCGTCGTCGTCCAGATCACAAACGAAGTATCCTGATCAAGAATTCCTTTTCCATCCTGAACCGGGAAGCGGACATAAATCGTCGGCGATTTGATGTCATGGTATTCAATCTCCGCTTCCGCCAGCGCCGATTCGCTGGAAGGAGACCAGTATACCGGCTTCAGCCCCTTATAGATCAGACCGTCCAGCGCCATTTTCCCGAAAATCCGGATCTGATGCGCTTCAAATTCCCGGGTCAGCGTGATGTAAGGATGATCGTAGTCGCCGACAACTCCCAGCGACAGAAAGCCGGCTTTCTGCCGTTCTACCTGCTGCAGCGCATAATCATAACAGAGCTTGCGGAATTCCGACAGGCCCATCTTTTTGCGGTCGTAACCGAGCTTCTGAATCGCCGTCTCGATCGGCAGGCCATGCGTATCCCAGCCCGGAATATACGGCACCTGATACCCGTCCATGTAATGACTGCGTACAATGACATCCTTGAGAATCTTATTCAGCGCATGACCCAGATGAATGTCTCCATTGGCATACGGCGGCCCGTCATGCAGAACAAACTTTTCGCATCCTTCCCGGTTTTTCAGCATCTTCTCATAAATCGCCTGAGTGCGCCAGCGCTCCTGATAACCCGGTTCCTTGGTTGGCAGCTTGCCTCTCATCTCAAATTTCGTGTTTGGCATCAACAGTGTGTCTTTGTAATCCATCCCTTTACCTCCTGAAAAAAAGAAAAGCGCCCTTCTGCAAGGACGCTGTGACGCGCGGTACCACCTTCATTCACGGCCTACATCGCCGTGCCCTCCTTCATAACGCTGAAGCCGCGTTCTCCCTTACTGAGCGGTTCGGGGAGAAGGCTCACAGGGGATGTCCGTGATCTGCCGGGGTTCTGCGTTCCACCTTCCCGCAGACTCTCTGTACCCCTGTATTCAGATCAGGCGCGTCCTGTTTCCTCGCCTGTACTGTCCTCTATCCATTCTGACTTGGGAACCGGCGGAATCTCAAAGTGATCCAGCGATTCCATCAGCGAGGTGAGCTGTTCCTTCATCCCGCTTTTGGCCTGTGCCGCTTCCGATGTGATCCGTGTCAGATCCACCAGAATGGAACGGGCTGTGACCAGCGCTTCCCGGACGATGGCGTCCGCATTGTACTGCGCTGTTTCAATAATCGTGTTGGCTTCCTTCAGTGCCAGCCTGGCAATGTCGTCCGCCGCTTTTTCCTTGACGGTCAGCTCGCTGACCAGCGTCTGATACCGCTGTCTGATGACCGCCAGCTGTTCATTGGCTGACTGAATCTGCCGGCGGGTCAGGTCCTGCTGCTTTTTCAGCGCCTCGATTTCCTGGACATACCGCTCAACCGCATTGTCTACCGCAAAACGGTCGTATCCGTTTTTCATCATCCGGAACTGCGGTTTTTTCTGCTCCAAGGAAATCCCCCCTTCAGACATATTTTTCAAATTCAGCCACGATCCGTTCGCTGCGTGTCCGACGGCTCTGTCCTTTCAGCACAAAACGGCCGTACCCGCGCACGGAAATCGTGTCTTCATTATGACACAGAAAACTGCATTCAGCAAGAATTTTGTGGTTGACGGAAACCTTCTGAGCACGGATCAGTTCCTGCGCCTTGCTGCGGGAACAATGACATACCGCAGCGACCAGACTGTCAATTCTGAAGCTGGCCACCACCAGCGTCATCGGTTCGGTACGGACAAGCGGCTCATACATCATCGCCGAGCGCTGCAGATTCAGCGTCAGCCGATGAATTCGCGTCAGGCTCATGATCACATAGTCGGCCAGATTCTCTTCCGTATAGATCACAACCCGCCCCGGCTCCACCCACAGATCGCCGAACTGACTGCGATCCAGGTTCAGGTTCATCAGCGCTCCGAGAACATCGCGGTGCGTCAGCTGAACAAATTTATCACTGACGCGGGCGGTCAGGCAGACGACGTCGCTTTCCAGCTCGTCTTCCTCCATGGCCAGAATCAGTTTCTTCCGTTCCGCATTCTGACAGCCGCCATCCCATTTCCAGGCCAGATCCCAGGGCAGCTGATCTTCCATCAGCCGCTGTTCAGCGGCAGTCAGAAAACAGGAACGCACCGTCTTGCGGCGCGTCCGGCATTGATCCGCCCAGTCCTGCAACCGGGCCATCAGAGCGGCAGTTTCTCCGTCCTGTCCTCTTTCTTTTCTCACCGTCTTCAGTCTTCATCGCCATCCAGGCTGATTTCACCATGGACCGCAATGGTTTTCGGCGTACACAGAATGACGTTGTGCCCGATCTTCTGAATGGTTCCATCCAGCGCGAACACCACGCCGGTCAGAAAATCAATCGTCCGCTGCGCGTATTCCCGCTGCAGCCGGTGCAGATTAACAACAGCGGCTCTTCTTTCTTTCAGATGACGGGCGACTTCTTCCGCCTCGTCAAAAGAGCGCGGCTCAAAAAGAACCATTTTGGTATCGGAGGAAATGCGGGTTGCCCCCTTTGTCTGCGGCTGTTCATATGTGCTGACCGTTTTGGCAGCTTCCTCTTCATCCAGCTCCAGTTCTTCCTCTTCTTCCGGATCGACCGGGGCGATGAAGTCTTTCACTTTATTCATGAATCCCATACTGTCACCTTCCTTTGTTTCCTGTTTATTATACCATAGGCGTCAGTATTTGGCTACCGCTGCCCGGCCGTGATTTCAATGACTTTGCCACGGTTTTCAGGCTTTTTTACACCGATGAAAAACACACGGAATTCCGTGTGTCCGTTTCGTTCAGCGATTGCGCTGGGTCGGCGGCTGAATGAGGATCACGTCTTCCCCGACGCTGACAATCTGATCCAGATTGACCGCAATCCGGCTGACTGGAAACAACAATGAGAAAAAAGTTCTCAGAACCGACTGATTCTTGCCGACCAGAAAGGACTGAACACGGTAATCCGCCGGATTCAGATCCAGATCCTCCACTCTTCCTACCATTTTCCCATCCCGGATGTTGACCACCTGTTTGTCCTGCAGCTCGCTGAATTTCATCTTGATCACCCCTTGTCAGTTTATGCCGAAAAGCGGGCTTTTGTTCCTGCCGGACTCCCCTTCAGAAATTCTTTTTCAGACACTCCAGAGCGCTTTTTTCCAGTCGCGATACCTGCGCTTGCGAGATACCGAGCTCCGCGGCGATTTCCGTCTGCGTCTGTCCCTGATAGTAACGCCGGTTGATGATCTGCGCTTCCCGGGGATTGAGATGCTTCATGCTTTCCTTCAAAGCGATCAGGCTGGACAGCTTGCCGATCTCATCGTGTTCATCCCGGATCTGATCAAGCAGATACAGCGGATCCCCATCATCGTTGTATACCGGCTCAAAAATACTGACGACGCTCTGCAGTGATTCCAGGCTTTCAGCCACTTCCTTTTCCTGTAACCCCATCCGCTCCGCCAGCTCGCTCAGCGTAGGCTCCCGCTGCCACTCATGCGTCATCTCTTCCTTCTGCCGCAGCACTTTGTAAGCCAGATCCTTCAGATGACGGGAAACCCGGATCATCTGATTGTCGCGCAGATACCGCTTGATTTCGCCGATAATCATCGGCACCGCATACGTGGAAAAGCGTACCTCATGATTCAGGTCAAAATGATCAATGGCCTTGATCAGCCCGATGCAGCCGATCTGAAACAGATCGTCCATGTTTTCCGCGCGATGGGCAAAGCGCTGAACGATCGACAGCACCAGCTTCAGATTGCCGCTGACCAGCTGTTCCTTCGCCTCGCTGTCCCCCTGGTGCATGCGGACAAACAGTTCCGTCATTTCCTGATTTTTCAATACCGGAAGCTGCGCCGTATTCACCCCGCACAATTCCACCTTGTATCGGCCCATTCCACAACGCCTCCTGACTCGCGTAATGGAAGTTTTCCCGATCCGGGGAGAGATTATTCCTGGCATCGGCTGGCACTGTTTGGAAGAAAAGCATGGTCATCCGATAAAAATCAGAGTAAAATAAAAAAGTCTATTTTAACAGGAGGAAATACCATGACCATCGAAATCAGAGAAGCGCAGGAAAAAGACTGCGCGACCATCGGACGGCTGATCCGGCTGATCGCAGAATATGAAAAGATGAGCGACGAAGTCATCTGGGACGACCAGACGCTGTACCAGCAGCTGTTCGTTGAAAAAAGAGCAGAAGTGCTGCTGGCGCAGCAGGGGGACGAAGTAATCGGCTTCGCGCTGTTTTTCCACAATTTTTCCACATTTGTGGGCAGAAAAGGGCTCTATCTGGAGGACCTGTATGTCCTGAAGGAAAAACGCGGACAGGGTGTCGGCAAGGCGCTGTTTACCCGTCTGGCCCAGATTGCAACCGAGCGCCATTGCGGACGAATGGAATGGGTTTGCCTGAACTGGAACGAACCGTCCATCCGCTTTTATCAGAGCCTGGGCGCGGTCGGGATGACCGAGTGGACGACCTGGCGGCTGACGGAAGATAAGCTGAAGGCGCTGGCACTGCAGGCAGCGGATTGAAGACAGTCACGGACTGCCTTTTCTTATGGCGCAATCCGTATTGGCGTCACCTGCAGTTCGCCCTGCTTCAGCGTCAGGACCATCATCGTTAATTCCAGTGCGAACCGCCGGCGGCCGCAGCCGCCCGGATTCAGCCAGCGCACGCCATCAACCGTTTCATCGCACAGCCTGTGCGTATGTCCGAAACAGCGCAGCTGTGCCGAAACCGAAAGCAATGAGCTGCGTTGATGAGCCAGCGCGACGCTCAGCCCTTCCCATTCAAACTGTTCCACCAGCGGCAGCGTTAACAGCGCCTGTTCATGATCATTGTTGCCTCTGACTGCCCGTACCGGCGCAATCAAGCGCAGCTGATGCAGAATCTGCGTATTGCAGAAATCGCCGCAATGCCAGATCTCATCGCACGTTTTCACGACCTGCAGCACCGAAGGACGCAGGATTTGATGCGTATCCGACAACAAACCGATTTTCATTCTGTGATCCCTCCTCTTTCTGATGGCGCCTCACGCCGCGTTCTGATATAATGAACTGCGGAGTGATCGCAATGACGTTAAAAAAACAACTGGCCGCCGGCTTTTTCATTACCCTGCTGGCCTCCGCCCTCTGTTCGCTGGGGGCAGAAAATCCTCTGCTGATGCTGATCAATGTCTGGTCCATCCTCGGGCTGATCCTGCTGCTGGCCGGACTGATTCTGTTTCTGATCCGGGACGGTTATTTTGATTTTCTTGCCTATTCGATGAGTCTGACCCGGACGTTGTTCTCCCGTCAGGATCCGATTCAGGCCCGCAAAAAGGAATACTATCAATACAAAGAGGAAAAAGTCCGCGCACGCCAGGGAAAAAGGAACGTCGTTCTGAGACTTTCTCTGATCATTCTTGCCTGCTGCGCCATTCTGACACTGATTTATGAACTGATCTGATTCTTTTTTCTCATGTTGTGAAAAAAAAGCTCGATTTTTTCCGGGGAATTATGTATAATAGTAAGGCACACGGAGGAATACCCAAGAGGCCGAAGGGACCAGTTTCGAAAACTGGCAGAGGTGAAAGCCTGCGGGGGTTCGACTCCCTCTTCCTCCGCCACAGATTGCAACAGCCCACAAAACGGGCTGTTTTTTTGTCCCCGCAGGCTTTCACACCGGCCTGATCTGTGAATAAGAAAGCATGAAAGAAAGCCCGGACACCGGGCTTTCCCTTTCTCTTTTCAGCGCTGCAGCACACTGCGCAAAGCATGCAGAAACATTTCCGGCTGATCCAGCATCGTCCCATGACCGGCATTGGGAATCAGAATCAGCTGCTTGCGCGGAGCTGCGATCTGTTTGAAATATTCCTGCGCTACCGGATACGGCGTCTGCCAGTCCTGATCTCCCAACAGGAAGTAAACCGGCACTTCCACCTTCGGATCCAGCTTGCGCAGATCAAAATCCATCAGCTCCTGCAGCAACCGGTGCTGACGCTGCAGACCGGCGTCGAAATACCGGGGCAGATCCTGCGCCGGCAGATCCGGCGTCGTCAAAAGCTGCCAGATACGGCGCAGGGAAGCTGAGGAAGCCAGATGATATTTACGCTGAATCCGGCGCAGAGTCAGCATCTTCTTTATCATCGCCTCGTCCATCTGCGGCTGCGGATAAGGCTGCAGCTGCTGCAGCGTCCGGACATCCTTGCTGTCGCCGGCAATTCTTGCCGCCTGCAGCGCCTTTTCATAGCCGACCTCTTCGTTGCGGATCATACTGATCACCTGTCCGACGCCAACGTAAGCCTCCACCAGCTGCGGATATTTTCGGATAAACAGACTGCCCAAGACCGAGCCCCAGGAGTGGCCGAGAAGAATGACTTTCTCACAGCCGTATTTTTCTGTCAGATAAAGGCAGATTTCCCGCACATCTTCCACAAGCTGTTCCGTACAGATCGTATCGAGCAGCTCCTGCTGACGATGCTGATTGGCTTTCAGCGTCTGCCCGCACAACCGCTGATCCCAGTTGACAACCGTAAAATATCGCTCCCAGCCGCGCTGATACAGATAACTGGTTGGAATGGCCGATTCGCCAGGACCGCCATGCAGCACCAGCATCACCGGATTCTGGATGTTTTCAGAACGGTGGACCAGATATTGCGGAATGCCGTTGATCTGACGGAATTCTTTCAGCTCGATTCCCTGTTCGCTGTCGATGTGCTGTTTCTTCTGATTTTCCTTCCGCGTCAGCGCCCAGGCGCCGCCCACTGCGCCGGCGGCCGCTGCTGCTGTCAGCAGAATTTTCGTTCTTGTTTTCATAGCATCCTCACTTTCTTTACTGAATTACCCGTTCGACGCTGACGACATGACTGACCTTGCGAAGATTGGCCAGAATCAGGTTCAGATGTTCGAGATTGTCCACCAGCAGCGTCATTCTGGTTGTGACAATCAGATCTTCCTGATTGACCGTGGAATTGATCTTCTGCATCGTCGCCCGGCATTGCGAAATGACGGTAACCAGATCCGTCAGCAGAAAATTCCGGTCATGACTGTGAATCATCACGATGGCTTCATATTTGCGCGGTTCGCGATGCTCATCCCATTCCACCTCGATCAGCCGGTCTTTTTCCTCGCTGATATTCGGACAATCGGCCCGATGCACCTTGACCCCGCTGCCGCGGCTGACATAACCGACGATGCGGTCCCCCGGGATCGGATTGCAGCAGCCGGCCAGCGAAATCATCATGGAGCTGATCCCGTGGACAAGAATTCCTGACTTGCTCGACGTTTTGCGCGGAACATACGTCCGGCCTACCGTTTCATTATCCAGAATGATCGGTTTTTTCTGATTGGTCAGTTTTTCAATCACGCTGATCACAGAGATCGACTTGACCGCGATGGCATACATCAGATCCACATAGGTGCTGACCTGAAACTGAGAAAGAAGGTTGTCAAACTTCTTGTGATCCTGGTATTCCTTCTCATTATACCCCCGTTTTCTCAGTTCATCGCGCAGAATCTGTTCGCCCTTTTCGACATAGCTCTGCTTTTTCTCCACTTCCTTTTTCTGCAGGAAACCACGGATTTTGTTTTTGGCATGATTGGTTTTGACAAACTTCAGCCAGTCCTCGCTGGGACCCGGCGATTGTTTGGAGGTCCGGATCTGGACGACATCGCCCGTTTTCAGCGGTGTATTCAGCGGAACCAGCGTCTCGTTCACCAGAGCGCCGACCGTGGAATGCCCCACTTCGGTATGCACACGGTAGGCAAAATCAATCGGCGTCGAGCCGTTGGGCAGCTCAATAACCCGTCCCTTGGGCGTCATGACGTAGACGTTGGCCTCGAAAATATCCCGTGTCAGCGTATCCATGTATTCATTGGGATCATCGCTCAGATCGCCGGTCAGCGCGGACAGATCGCGAAACCAGGACAGCTTCTGCTCGATTTCGCGCTGTTCCCGCCGCGGATCGTATTTCGTCCCTTCTTTATAACGCCAGTGCGCGGCAATACCCTTTTCGGCAATGCTGTCCATTTCCTCAGTGCGAATCTGGATTTCAAAGATTCTTCCCTCATCGCCGACAATGGTGGTGTGCAGCGACTGATACATGTTGGATTTCGGCATCGCGATATAGTCTTTCAGCCGGCCTGGAATCGGACGGTAGGCGGCGTGAATGTAGCCGAGAATCTCATAACAGTTCAGCTCGGTTTTCGTCACAATCCGAATGGCCAGCAGATCAAGAATCTCCTCAAACCGCTTGCCCTTGGTTTTCATCTTCTTGTATATGCTGTAAAGATGCTTACTGCGTCCGAAAATACGGAATTCCAGATGATTGGCCGTCAGCATCTGTGAAATATCATGAATCATGTGGCGGACCTGCTCATCCCGCTGCGCTTTCTTTTCTTCCACCAGATGAGCGATCTCATAGTATTCTTCCCGGTTCAGATAGTAAAAGCTGCGGTCTTCCAGTTCATTTTTGATCTCGCTGATACCCAGCCGGTGCGCAATCGGAGCATACACCTGCAGCGTTTCTGCCGCGATTTTCTGCTGTTTCTGCGGCGGCATGTACTGCAGCGTCCGCATGTTATGAAGCCGGTCCACCAGCTTGATGACAATGACGCGGATGTCTTTGGCCATGGCGATGAAAATCTTACGGTGATTGGCCGCGAGATATTCCTTCTCATCCTTGAACTGAAGATGTCCGATCTTGGTGACCCCTTCCACCAGCCGGGTGATTTCCTCATCAAACTCCGCCGTCATCTCTTCCGGGGAAATTCCGCAGTCCTCCAGCACATCATGCAGCAATCCCGCACAGATCGTCTTCGGGCCGACTTTCATCGTCGCCAGAATGTACCCCACCTGAGCGGCATGCACCATATAAGGTTCGCCGCTGCGCCTGAACTGAGTCGCATGTTTCTGTTCGGCGTAACGATAGGCTTTTTCAATCAGCGCCAGACTTTCCGGCTGATGAATATAGGTATTGACTTCTTTCATCAGCTCCGGCAGCGTGATCATGGAATTCCCTTTTTCCATCGTTCATCCCCCCTTTAGCAAAAACCGAAGAGAAAAGTCTCTTCGGCTTATTCGTAGGCCATCAGTGTGAAGACATCGTACCCTTCCAGCGCTTTTCTGCCCTCAAGTCCCAGAAGCTCAATCAGAAAGGCACAGCCGACCACAACACCGCCCAGCTCTTCCACAAGCCGGATCGTCGCTTTTACCGTTCCGCCGGTAGCCAGCAGGTCATCGACAATCAGTACCTTCTGTCCCGGACGGATGGCATCCTTGTGCAGATGAAGTTCGTTGGAACCATATTCCAGATCGTAGCGATAGCTGATCGTTTCGCGCGGCAGCTTCCCCGGTTTGCGCACCGGCACAAACCCGATATGCATGTTGGCGGCAACCGGACAGCCGAAGATGAAGCCGCGGGACTCCGGTCCGACCACGACTTGCGCGCCGATGCTTTCCGCATACGCCTGAATCCGCGAGGTTGCCTCGTGAAACGCTTCTCCATCGCCCATCAGCGGCGTGATGTCCCGGAACAATACCCCCGGCTGAGGAAAATCCGGAATCGATGCAATATATTTTTTCAGATCCATGAATCAGGCCTCCTAATAATAGAATTATTATAACAAAGATTAGCCTCTTTGGCTCATTTTATTCAACAGTTTCCACAAGAATTGAGCATTTTTCCTGGCCGCGGAACCGGTTGATCGTCAGCGAACCGATCCAGGCCTCAGGATGAGGACAATCCAGTTCACGATGAAAGCTGATCGCTTCGATCAGTTCCGTCCCGTTGGTCGTCTGCCATTTCGGATACATTTCCTTCATCCGTGTATAATCCAGCACCGTCAGACCACGCACCTCAAACAGCACCGGATCAAACTGCTGACCAAACGGCGCCAGCTGATCCAGCTGATGCAGCGCCTCCAGCGTGATCTGGCTGCCCTCTACCGGCAGCACTTCCAGTACCGCCTCCTGCGGCGGCAGCGGCTGTTGCCGGATTCGCCGCATCAGTGCCTGCCGCAAAGGCTGCAGCTGATCCGGACGCACTTCGATACCCGCCGCCTGCGCATGCCCTCCAAACTGAAGAAAGCAATCCTGCAGGCCATCAAACAGCGCCTGCAGATCCACGCCCGGCAAACTGCGGGCCGATCCTTTCCAGCCGTGTTGAGAAGGCGCCAGTACCAGCGTCGGATGACGGGTCTGATTCAGAATCCGGCCCGCCACCAGCCCGACAATCCCTTCATGAAACGAGGAATCGGCGACAAAATGAAAAGCATCCTGCGGATCGATCTGTTCCAGCGCGGTTTTCGTCATCCTCTCGCTCATCTGACGGCGTTTCTGATTGATCTGCCGGATCTGCCGGGAAACGGCTTCGATCTGAACCGGATCGTTCAGCAGCAGATACCGTACAATCTGATTGGCATTGCACAGATCGGCCAGCCGGCCGATCGCATTGAGTTTGGGAACGATCTGAAAAGCGATTTCCTTCTCCGTCCAGTGCTCGATCCGCCTGTCGCTCAGCGCTTCAACAGCCGCATACTGGCGCTGGTTCAGATATTTCAGTCCCAATCGTACCAGCGGGCGATTCTGCTGCCACAGCGGCATCATGTCCGCAATGGTTGCCAGCGCCGCCAGCATGATCGGCCGTTTGCGCGGCCCGTTGAGCGCCAGCGCCAGCTGCAGCGCGACGGCAGCGCCGCAGCAATGCTGCCAGGGTTCGCCCAGAGTCTGCGGATGCAGCAGCACCAGGCAGTCGGGCTGCTGCTGAATCGTATGATGATCCGTCACGATGACATCGATTCCCAGCTCCTTTGCCCGTAACAGCGCCGGATGCGCCGCCACGCCGTTATCCACCGTAATGATCAGACGGTATCCCTTCTGTGCCGCCAGCGTCACAGTAGCCGCCGACAGCCCATATCCTTCGTTCAGCCGATGAGGAATATAATAACCGCAATCCATCCCGGCCAGCTCCAGCGCTTCCTTCAGAATGGCCGTCGCGCACAAACCATCGGCATCATAGTCGCCGGCAATCAAAATTCTTTCTCCCTTGTCTCGCGCCTGTTCCAGACGTTGCAGCGCCTGCCTGAGCGCGTCACTGCGGCAGGGCTCCAAAGTCAGATCCGTGCTCAGCGCCTGGCGGATCTGATCCTCGTTCTGACACCGGCAGGCCAATACCTGAGCGCACAGCTCGCTGACGGCGTATTCCCGCGCAATCCGGCGGGCCTGTTCCCTGACTTCCATTCGTTTGATCTTCATCGACTTCACCTGTTCCCTATTCTACCATAATCCAGGCATGCTGTCTTTTTCTTCACTTCAGAAAAAAACAGGCGTTTGACGCCTGTTCAGTCGTTAATTCCCGGAATGGTCAGCTCATCCAGCTTTTCTTTTCTGACTTTTTTCTTCTTGCCGGCTTTCGGTTTTCTGTGAATTCGAATCCAGTACCACATCGTCGGAGCGATGAAGATCGAAGACAACGTTCCGGCAATCAATCCGACAAACATCGCGAAGTTGAACGTAAAGATCGCATTGGATCCAAGAATCAGCAGCGCGATGACCGGCATGACCGTCGTCAGCGAAGAGAACAGCGAACGCAGCATCGTCTTATCCAGCGAATCGTTGACAATCCTGCGGTAATCCTGAGCCGTAATCTTCGGCTTGTTCCATTCCTTCACCGTTTCCCGAACCCGGTCGAAAACGACGATGGAGTTGTTGATCGAATAACCGATGATGGCCAGAATGACCGAAATCAGTTCGGTATTGATTTCCAGCCGGAAAATGGCAAACACCGCCAGCACGATCGCGACATCATGCACCAGCGCCACAACGCAGCTGATTGCATAATCCCACTTGAAACGGACCGTGATGTAGATCAGCATTGCCACCCACGCCAGTAACGACAGCATCACCGCATTTTTGACCAGTTCACGGCCTACAACCGGCGTGACGACATTGTCGTTAGGTTCCACTCCGTATTTGGCAGTCAGCGTCTCCTTGATCGTATTCAGCTCCTGCTGTTCCAGCGCCTGATTCAGCGTAACGTTGACCACATTGCTGCCGGAAGCCTGGATGCGCGCAGGCTCATAGCCCAGCGCTTCGAAATCGTCCCGGACCGCTTCCATGTCCAGCGGATCGTTGGAAGTGACGGTAATCTTGGTTCCGCTGGAGAAATCAATTCCCAAATTCAGCGCGCCGTTGCCATTGACGCTGTTGAACACCACCAGCACCACCGCGGCGGCGACAACCGCCAGCGAGATCAGAATCTGGAATCTGGCTTTACCGACATAATCGATCTTTTTCAGCGGGCCAAAATAGAACTGTTCCTGTTTTTTGGAAATATCCGGAATGTTAGACAGCTTGACTCCAAACCAGCTCTTCCGCTGATCCAGAAAGCCGGATTTGACAATCTGATTAACAAGGAAACGGGATACGAAGACATTGATCACAATCGTACAGAAGACCGTGACCATCAGCATCGTCGCAAAGCCCTTGACCGTTCCGGTACCGAAGGCATACATGATCAGCGCCGCCAGCAGCGTAGTCAGCTGCGCATCCAGAATCGAAGTAAACGAAGTAGACTGTCCTTCTTTGACCGCGTTTTGAACCGAACGGCCGGCGTACAGCTCCTCCTTGATGCGTTCAAAGGTGATGACATTGGCATCCACCGTCATGCCGACGCCCAGCACCAGCGCGGCGATGCCCGGCAGCGTAAAGACGCCCCCCATCGTGTTGTAAATCAAAAAGACGGCAAAGATATACAGTACCAGCATGATATCCGCGATCACGCCGGCAAAGCGGTAGACGATCAGCATGAACAGCATGACGGCCGCGATCCCGACCGCACCGGCCAGCGACGTGCTCGAAAAGGCGTCCATACCGTAGTCAGCACTGACTACATTGGAATAGATCTCCGTCATCTGAACCGGCAGGCTGCCTGAATTGATCAGCTGCGCCAGCTCCCGTGCTTCACTTTCCGTAAAACCGCCGCTGATCACACAGTTGCCGCTGATCGACGAGGTGACCTGCGCTGCGGAAATGTATTTCGGTTCACCCCCGGCCTGTGCCACCGCCGTTTCCTCGACATAGGAATCGCCTTCCTCATAATCCAGCCAGACAACCATGATGTTGTTGCCGCTGCCCATCTGCGAAACCTGTTCGGTAATCTCGGCAAATCGCGCCGAATCGGCAATCTGCAGGCTGACCACCGGCGCACCGTTTTCATAAGCCAGTGAAGCGCCGCCCTCCTCGATAATGCTGGCGTCTGCCAGCAGGTTGTCATTGACATCGCGGAAAGTCAGATTGGCTGTGGACGAAATGACCCGGCGGGCGCTTTCCTGATCCTGCACTCCGGCCAGCTGGACACGGATGCGGTCGTTGCCCTCAATCATGATCTGCGGTTCGCTGATCCCCAGCACGTTGATGCGCTTGCTGACGCTCTGCGCCACAGACGACATATCCGGAAGCGAGCCTCCCTCTTCCAGCGGACTGACCTGGTAGACGATCTCAAATCCGCCCTGCAGATCCAGTCCCAGCGTCGTCCTGTTGGCGACATCTCTGGCGAAAATACCAACCAGCGCAAAAATAGCAACAACAGTCACGATGAAGACAGTCAATCGTCTTGTCCTTGCTTTCCTGTTCATATGTTTCTTCCTCCTATTACATCGCTGAACTCTGATAATTCCTGATGATATCCATCAATGATCGCCTGCTTTGATAAAAAACGGACGATCTGATCGGCCGTTAAAGATAATATATCATTTACGGCATCATGTAAAGTCCTGGGCCGGTTTCTTTTCCATACCAGCTTGGTCAGAACATCCTCAAGATTTTTATAGCTCAGTCCGGGAAGCTGCTCGCGCTGCAGCTGCTGCAGCTTCAGCATCAGCACCAGCCTCAGCTGCCCATTGTTCAGATCCAATCCCTCCATCTGAACTCTCCCCTTTCGCATTCATACTTGATTATTATAAATCATACTTTATAAAAAGTGGAGGAAAAAGTAATGAAAAAAGAAATCCTTCGATCAGCGGCACATCTGCTTCTGTTGTCTTTGCTTGCCAAAATCCTTTCCTTTTTCGTCCGGATTGCCTGCGCCCGCATGCTCAGCAGCGAGGCGATGAATTATTACACGCTGACCATGCCGACAACCGTTTTTCTGATCACGCTGGCGCAGATGGGACTGCCTAACGCCGTATCCAAAATCGTCGCCTCACGAACCAATCCCACCCCGGCGCTGAAGGCGTCGCTGATTCTGGCGCTGCTCAACAACCTGCTGCTGACCCTCTTTTTTATTCTGGCCATTCCGCTGTTTGCCCGCTTCGTACTGAAGCAGCAGGTCCTGATTCCGGTGCTGCGCGCAGTCGTACCGATCATTCCGCTGGTCTCGCTGTCCGGTTTGCTGAAAGGATATTTCATGGGTTGCCGGCAGGTGATCGCTCCGGCGGCCTGCCAGATCAGTGAGGAAATCAGCCGGCTGTTGTTTCTTTGGATCGTCTTCTGTTTCATTCCGGCTCATCAGCCGGTGGCCATGGCCCAGGCAGCCGTTTTTTCCATGTCCGTAGGAGAAATGGGCAGCATCCTCCATCTTCTGATTGCGATGAAACGGAAAAAAAGAGTGCTTTATCATGTCAGCACTCTGCCTTCCGCCCTTCACCGCTCTGATTTCAGCGAACTGCTGAATCTGAGCCTGCCGATGACCGGCAGCCGGCTGATCGGGTCGCTGAGCAACTTTCTGGAACCGATGTGCCTTGTTCTGTTTGCCGGACCGTTGTTGCAGCAGCAGCTGATCCAGACCTACAGCCAGCTTCACGGCTATGTCATGCCGTTATTGACGCTGCCCAGCTTTGCCACTGTCGCGCTGAGCAACTGGCTGCTGCCCTCCTTCAGCTGGCAGCTCAGCCGCAAATGCCACGATCAGGCCCGTCGGCTGTTTTTTCAGATCGGCGCTGTCAGCCTGCTGATCGGAGCGCTCAGCGGCATGACGCTGATTTTTCTGGCCGAACCGATCTGTCAGCTGCTGTATCATCAGACCGCTATGACGGCGATGCTCAAGTCTCTGGCGCTGCCGTTTATTCTGTATGCCATTCAGCCCTGCCTGACCAGCGTACTGCATGCCTTCGGCTGCAGCAAGGAAGCGATGATGGACACGCTGGCCGGATCCGTGATCCGGTTAGGATGCATGACCTTTCTGACCGTCCCGCTGCGCACTGCCGCTGTTCCGCTGGCTTTGGTCGCCGGAATGCTGACCACTACGCTGCTTCATCTGGGTCGGGTCCTCCATCGTCTTTTTCAGCACAAACAGCCCGTTCTTCTGCCACAGACACAGAAAAACCTCTGACGGATCGACGATGCCCTCCCGGCTCAGCTGCTGCTCAAGCCATGCCGTATCCTTACCGATCTGCGTCAGAACCTTTGTCTGAACGATGCCATCGGAAATCAGCGGATCCATCCAGCGCAGCTTGCTGCTGTCTTTTTTCAGCACCGTCAGCGTACCGCTGTTTTCCAGAATCGCAAACTGCACTTCCTGGGGCGAGGAAATATCCCGGTCGCGCAGCTGATACATCAGATCGTCAATCGTATAACGCTGCCGCTTCATCTCTTTCTGATTGATGATGCCATCATAAATGATCAGGCTGGGCTGTCCTTCAAAAAAATCACGCCAGCGCTTTTTCTTCAGACACGCCCAGGCGATGGAAATCTGCAAAACGGACAACGTTGCAATCGCAACCAGCGCCTTGCCGACGCTCTGATCCGGTTCGGAAATCGACAACGCCAGCAATTCCGACATGACAAAATAAATGACGACGTCCAGAACGCTCAGCTCGCCAACCTCCCTTTTTCCCATGACCCGCAGGGAAACGACGATCACCACATAAAAGAACACACACTTCGCAATCAGCTCCAGCATTTCCATTGCCGCATCCTCCTGTTGACATAAACCGGTCTTCACCCGCGTAAAATGAAAGCGAGGTGACCATCATGAAACAGGGACTTGAACCTTATTTCAGACTGACCGCCGCGCTTCTGGCCGGTTCTTTCTTAGTTTCCTTCCTGCTGTCGGTTTTATACACGTTCAGCATCCTATCCGCTTCCGCTTATGGACTGGGCTGTCTGATCGCCGGAGCGCTGCTGTATGGGGCATGCGGAATGATCTTTGCGATGAAAGCCAGGAAAAAGGTCTTTTTTCAGGCGCTGGCCATCCTGGCAGTGCTTGCGGTTGCGGCTTTCATGCTGACTACGCCTTTGCGCTGGCAGACTTTTGGCGGCTGGCTGCTGAAAGGAGGCTGTTTTCTGGCCGGCTGCCTCATCATGCTCAACCGCCGCTGAAACGTTTCACCTCATACAAGGCTGTTTTTCACTTTTATCTAAAAAACGATCCCGAAAGAACGCCGGTTTCTGATATGTACCCAGAAACCTGGACACGTTGATTTCTAATCTAAAGTCTAGCATATGGATGACAACCTGTACTGCACAGGTGTCATCCATTTTGTTTTCTTCTGTATTCTCTCATTGTTGTAATAGTGTAT
>CAJFOC010000005.1 GCA_904395815.1 uncultured Holdemania sp. | reverse complement strand
CATGAAGAGGATGAGGAAGAAGGACAGAACAGAGCGTAAGACACGCTGAAACAGAAGAGCTGGGATGATGAATCCCGGCTTTTCTTTGCGTTCGGGAAAGAAAAAAACGCTAAGTTGATAAGTACTCTGCGAACTGGATCCTCCAATAAGGAGGGAATCTATCAGACTGGCAGTTTTTTGGCACAACTATTTCAAAGGAGCTGTGCCAGATCAATGATTTCCCTATCTTAAAATAAGTGCAGGGGATTTTATCATCTGGCATCTGATACTTTCCGGCTACACTTATAGCGTATAAAAAAGCACCGGCAGCCGGTGCTTGCAATACAGGTTCTCAGGCAAAGAAAATCCAGAAATAAATGTAAGCCGGAATGACCGCGCTTAACGTGAAGGGAATGCCAATACGCAGAAAATCCTTTGTTTTGACCTCATGGCCCGCTTTTCGCAGAATCCCGATTCCTGTGATATTGGCTGAGGCACCGATTGGCGTGCAGTTACCGCCGAGGGTTGCGCCAGTCAGAAGGCCAAAATACAGAAGCGTTGGCGGAATGTTGAGATTGGCCGCCAGTCCGGTAATAACCGGCAGCATGGTAGCGACATAAGGAATGTTATCGATGAAAGCGGACAGCAGTACGGAAGCCCAGACAATCACGGTGTACAGAACAAAGACATTACCGCCGCCCAGCTGAGCCAGCAGACTGGCTGCGGCATCGATCACTCCCATGTTGGAAATACCGCCGATGATCAAAAACAGACCCAGCAGAAGACCGATCGTCTCGAAATCAATCGCTTTCAGCGGTGTGGTGATCGACTGGAAATCGCGGGACCGGAAATAGCTGAAGATCATGCCGATGATCATCAGCGTGACGCAGATGACACCGTTGGTAATCTCCGGCTTGTCAGCGATGAAGGAGGCGCCGATCAGAAGCGCAATCATGCACACCAGCAGAATGGTAGGTACATAGTCAGTGACGGTTGTTCTTGGCATGCCCTTTGGTACCGGCGCTTTTTCCTTGCGGAACAGCCAGGCCAGAATCAGAGCGGACGCGATGGCTCCCAGCTCGACGGCAAAGAAAATGCCTGGCCTGCCCTGGTAGACGAAGAAATCCAGGAAACTCATGTTGGCGTAGGACCCCAGCATGATGGCGGTGGTATCGCCAACCAGTGTCGCGGCGCCCTGAAGATTGGAAGATACGGCAATAGCGATAATGAACGGGACAGGATTGGTTTTCAGTTTCCTGCAGATTTCCATTGCGATAGGAGCTACCATCAGTACCGTGGCTACATTGTCTACAAAAGCGGAAATCACTCCGGCAAACAGGGCCAGCGAAACCGCGGCAATTTGAACATTGGGTACTTTTTCCATGATCAGATCTGCCAGAAGGGCCGGCATTTTGCTTTCAATGAAGAGCTGAACCAGTCCCATGGTGCCGGCAATCATCAGCAGTACGTTGAAATCAATCGCGCTGAGAATCTGGTCTAATGGCAGCATTCCGGAGAAGATGAAGATGATGGCGGAGATCAAAGCAATCAGTGGTCTGAATTTGCTGAAAGTCAGCATCAGGATGTAGGTGATGGCAAACAAAACAATAGCATAAATCATAATGATACCTCTTTCATCTGTTGGCAGTGCATAAAACATGTAAATTGTAAACAGGAACTATTCTTAAGTCAACAAACGCTTTCCAGACTGATTTTGTTATTATTTTCACCTGTTTTTATGGGTGAGGAAAGCGGGGCATCCGGCATGGGAAAAAGAGATGCCATGAAACCACAGATACAGAAATCAGCAGTTAAAGCCGAATGATCTGACTGACCCTTATTGGTAAAAATTCAACTTTCATTGCAACGTGGGATCATTTATTGAGATTTTGACGGCTAAGATCGTTGTTACAATAAGAACAAAAGCAGGGAGGAGATGTTTGTGACACAGGCGGTACGAAAAACCACTGTCGGAACCAACCTGACGGAAGGACCGATTTTGAGAGGGCTTCTGCTGTTTGCGATTCCCATTGTACTGACGAATCTGATACAACAGCTGTACTCGATGGTGGATCTGGCTGTGATTGGTCATTATGTCGGTACGTTGGGATCCATTGGCGTGAATACAGGCGGAGAGATTGCGGATCTTGTATCTCCGGTCGCCATGGGTTTTTCCACGGCCGGACAGATTTATATTTCTCAGCTGTACGGTGCTCAAAAAGAAGATAAGATCAAAAAAACTGTTGGTACGCTGCTGAGTTTCATGATCCTTGCGGCGGCCTTTCTGGGGGTTGTCACCATTCTTTTTCATGAACCGATTCTGTGGATGATCAATTGTCCGGCGGAAGCGTTGGGACAGGCTGCAGATTATATGATCATTACCGCGATAGGATTTCCGTTTATTTTCGGATATTATGCGGTCTGTGGGATTCTTCGGGGAATGGGAGAATCCCGGCGCCCGTTGTTTTTCATCATCATTGCCGCACTGATCAACATCGTTCTTGATATTGTGCTGGTTTCCGGCTTTCATATGACCGCGGATGGAACGGCGATTGCCACCGTGCTGGCGCAGCTGGGATCGTTCATTGCCGCTTTCGTGTTTCTGCTTCACAACAAGGAACGCTTTGATTTTGAACTGAGTGCTTCTTATTTTAAGCCGGATCGTGAAATCATGAGTGTTTTGCTTAAACTTGGCATTCCGCAGGTAGTTCGCAGTTTACTTGTCAGATTCTCGATGCTCTGGGTTAATTCAACGGCTAATTCGTATGGCGTGGTCGTTTCCAGTACCAACAGTATCGGCAACAAACTGCAGAAATTTCTGGAAGTGTTTGTTTCCGGCGTCGACACGGCTTCGGCCAGCATGGTTGGTCAGAATCTGGGCGCCAGAAAGACAGATCGGGCAGGAAAAACTACATTGTATACGTTGGCCTGCACGCTGGTTTGTGCTACGGTAACCAGCCTGCTGTGCCTGTTCTGCCCGAAACTGGTCTTCGGATTGTTTACCCGGGATCCGGAAGTGCTGACTCTGGGGGTGACATTTCTGAGAATTTTCATTTTGCATTTCTACGTTTCGGCGATCATCGGTGCTTTTCAGGCAATGGTGACCGGCTGCGGCTTTGTAGAACTGGGATTTGCGATTGGTATTCTGGATGGCGTCGTCTGCAAGATTGGTTTAAGTCTGATCTTCGTTCACCTCTTCAAGATGGGGTATGAAGGTTTGTGGTGGGGTGTGGCCTGTTCCCGTATTATTCCCTGTCTGATCTGCATAGGATACTACTTCAGCGGACGATGGAAGACGCGTAAGCTGCTGACGTCAAAATAGCTTCTGGCGCGTTGGCATCCGGGTTCTCCCTTCCCGGATTGAAAACGCAGCTTAGATTCAGATGAAAACAGGAGGTAGTGAAGAAGCGATGAAAGGAATTGTATTGTTAAGCCATGGTAATTTGGCGGAAGGTCTGTTGCAGGCCTCTGCGATTTTCTTCGGAGAACAGCCGCAGATACAGGCGCTGGGCTATCAGATGACGGAGGATTGCGATGAATTTGCAGAAAAAATCGGTTACGCGATTGCGGCAGTGGACAGCGGAGAAGGAGTAATCATCCTGTGCGATCTGTTTGCCGGTACGCCGGCTCATAAAACAACCGGGTATCTGAATCCCGGAAAGGTGGACGTTCTGTGCGGCGTGAACCTGCCGCTGTTGTTGGAGATTCTGGGCCAGAGACAGACGGGTCAGTTGGATCTGGAAGAGCTCATGATGACGGGGCGAGAGGGAATCCGGCCATGGCAGCCGACAGCCGATCTGCAGGAAGAGGAATTTTATTAGAAATCGGAAGAACATGGGAAGGCAGTGACAGAAGATCTGCTTCGACTTTATCGAACGGCGAGGAAAACAAGCGGAAAACCGTGCTGATTACAGGGGATCCGCTTGTTTTTCTTGTATCTTTCATGAAACGATGTTTCACCGCTGGGAGTTGTTGACATCCAATGAACGGATATGCTACGGTACACAGGAAAGGAGGGGGACGATGAAGGACAGAACGATGATTGCCGTTGATCTCAAAAGTTTTTATGCTTCCGTGGAATGCCTGGAACGGGGGCTGGATCCGCTGGATACCCATCTGGTAGTCGCTGATGAAAGCCGGACGGAAAAAACGATCTGTCTGGCCGTTACCCCTTCGCTGAAAAGCTATGGTCTTTCTGGACGCTGCCGTCTGTTTGAGGTTCAGCAGCGGGTCAGAAACAAGAACGAAGAACGCCGCCGTCAGTTGCCCAATAGGCGGTTTGTGGGGTCATCCTGTTTCTTCAGCGATCTGCAGGCACATCCTGATTATGAAATTGATTTCATCATTGCCTTGCCGCGGATGGCGCATTATATCGAAGTCAGTACCCGGGTAGTGGAGGTATACATGAAGTATGTGGCGCCGGAAGATCTTCTTGTTTATTCGATCGATGAGGTATGGATGGACATCACCGATTATCTGGGACCTTCACGACTGACGGCGCAGGAGTTTACCCAACGGATTCTTCTGGATGTTCTGCAGACCACCGGACTGACCGCCACCGCGGGGATCGGTCCGAATCTGTATCTCAGTAAGATTGCCATGGATATCGTTGCCAAACACAGCCCGGCAGATAACAATGGGGTACGGATCGCGCAGCTGGATGAACTGAGCTATCGTAAGCAGCTGTGGGAGCATCAGCCGATTACGGATTTCTGGCGGATAGGTCGTGGGATCGCTCGCAAACTAGCTGATCACGGCATGAAAACGATGGGGGATGTGGCACGGCGATCGCTGAATGATGAAGATCTGCTGTACCGGCTGTTCGGCAAAAATGCGGAGCTCTTGATTGATCATGCCTGGGGTTGGGAGCCGTGCACCATTGCGGAAGTTCATGCGTATCGGCCTCAGTCCTCCAGCATCGGATCTGGTCAGGTGTTGGCTTGTCCCTATGAAGCAGCGCGGGCGAAGCTGGTGGTAAGGGAAATGGCGGACAGTCTGTCGCTGCAGCTGACGGAAAAAGGACTGGTCAGTGATCAGCTGGGACTTTGGATTGGCTATGATATTGACAATCGGAAAGATGTGAGGCGATACCGGCAATATCGCGGCGAATGGATCACGGACCGATATGGGCGCAAGCTTCCCAAACCGGCCCGGGGGACGATCCGGCTTACCCGCCCGGTTTCTTCCTCGCGATGGATTCAGGAAGCGGCGGTGCATCTGTTTGAACAGATCGTCCATCCGGATCTGATGGTGCGAAGAATCACCCTCACTGCCATCCGGCTGAAGAAAGAACCCGGCCCTGGCGATGCCCAGAGCTACCAGCAGCTCGATTTGTTTGCGCAGACGCCGTCGGATCTGCGGCAGCAGGATGAGGAACTGGCCCGGGAGAAAAAGGCGCAGCAGGCCATTCTGGCAATCAGACAGAAATTTGGCCGCAACGCGGTTGTCAGGGGGATGGATCTGGAAGAAGGCGCGACAGCCAGAGAACGCAATCAACAGATTGGAGGACATAAAGCATGACGGACAGAAATAAGGATCTTCTGTATCGCTCCCGTCCCGTCTCTTCCCGGCATAAACCGATGCCGATGCGGGACAGAGCGGCACAATTTCTGCCTTTTGCCGCTTTGTCGGGATTTGATGCGGCCATTGAGGAACGCTGCCGGCGGACGGAAGCGTCGGTGGAGCTGAGCGAACAGGAGAAGGAACTGCTGGATTGGAAACTGCAATCTCTGCGGAAATGTCGGTATCCTGTTTTCCTGGCGGTGACCTGGTTTGTTGCCGATGAAAGGAAGGAAGGAGGACGGTTTCAGCGTCAAAGCGGCTATTTCAGTCGGATTGACGAAGTCCGCCGCCAGCTGGAACTGACCGATGGGACACGCATCGCACTGAAATGGATCAGAGAACTGGAGTGGGACGGATACAGTTACGAAGAAGAAGGGGGAACGCTGTAAAAGACAATGTTGTTTTTTACGGCGTTTTTGTATGCGTTCATCGCTTTTCCGACTGCCGGATCGCACCGTCTTGGCATGGAATAGAACGCTGCTGTCTGCCGCGATGGAAATGTTCACAAAAAGAGGTCATACCTGATTAGTTTCTGAAATTTATAATGTAAGCGCTTAAGTATAATGGATTTATCAGGACCGGCGGCGATCGACACCGGTCTGCTTCAGGAGAAAGGGGAAATCCTATGATAGTCCAATTACGGGTGGATGAACGGTTGATTCACGGTCAAATCACCACAGCCTGGTCTCGGTTTCTGGACGTCAGCCGGATCGTTGTCGCCAACGACAGGCTGGCCAGAGATCCGCTGACTACCCAGACTCTGCTGATGTCTGCGCCAGCAGGTAAGAAAGTTGCGGTCAGAACGATTGACAGCGCAATCCAGCTGCTGTCGGATCCTCGGATCGAAACGGTACGGGTACTGATCATCGTCGATAATCCCAAGGATGCCGTGACGCTGGTCAAAGCTCTGCCGATTCAGGAAATCAATGTAGCCAATTATGTCAAAAAAAAGGCGCCAAACAAAATTCAGCTGACGCGGGGAGTCAATTCCGATGCGGAAGATCTTATCTATTTCAAGGAGTTGGCTCATATCGGACAACGGGTGTTTTCACAGCTGATTCCATCCGGGCCATCTGAAGATTTTGCGGCGATTGTTTTGAAGATTTAAGGAACAGGGGGAATTGTTATGACGAATGCGCTATTGATTGCGTTTGCCTATCTTCTGTGGCAGGTAGCAGATAACTGGGCCGGATGGCAGACTTTTACCCGTCCGCTGGTTTTGTGCACGCTTACCGGATTGATGTGCGGAGATATCACCACCGGCGTCATTATCGGTGCTGAACTGGAAGCGGTCTACATGGGCGTTTCCGCTATTGGAGGGGAAGCGCCGTCCAACTATCAGGCAGCTTCTGTACTGGCGGTTGGCTTTGTCGTTTTGTCCGGGGCGGAGATGGGCGTCGGTCTGGCGCTGGCGGTAACCGTCGGAACGCTCATCAACGCGGTGAAGCCCTTCACTCAGGCTATGGCGCTGGCATTGCATCCGTGGTTTATGAAAATTGCGGAAACCGGCAATGTCCGCAAATTTCGCATTGCCATGTGGATTCAGGTGATCTTTGTATCTCAGCTGCTGAATACGATTGTGGTATTTCTTGTCGCGCTGGGAGGCGAAGCGGGATTGCAGACCTTTATCTCAATCTGTCCGCAGTTTATCATCAATGGACTGAATGCCTCGGCCAACATGTTGGTGGTTGTCGGCCTGTGTCTGACGACACAGGCGATCTGGAATGGTGCGACAACGGTGATGTATGTGATTCTGGGGTTTGTGCTGGTGACGTATCTGGGACTGGGGACGCTGCCGCTGGCGCTGATCGGCATTGTTATTGCTTTTGCTCATTTCCAGATCTGTTACCGAATTTCGCAGAATCGCTCGTCAGCCGCTATCGGAACGGGCACTCAGGAAGGAGATGACTTCTATGAATAAAGCGCCGAAGCTGACTTCTGAAGAACGGAAGATGCTCAATAAATCGTTTTATTTCTCATTGGGGACCAACATGGCCAGCAGTAAGGTTTCACAGCAGTCAAAATGTTTCGCAATGGCGATGTATCCGGGAATCGAAATGTTTTACAAGGATCCGGAAGATCGCAAAAAAGCGTTTTACCGTCATGCCGGAGAATTCTTCAACACGCACCAGGTTTTTCTGGGCTTGCTGGTGGGAATCTGCCTGGCGATGGAGAAACAGCAGGCAGAACATCCGGAACAGGATCTCACGGAGACCATTTCCGCGCTGAAGGCGTCACTGATGGGACCGACGGCCGGGATTGGCGACAGTTTCTTCTTTAACTGCTATCGGGTGATCATCGCCGGTCTGTGTATCGGTTTGTCCGCTAACGGCAGTCTGCTGGGAGTCATTCTGTTCGTTTTGCTGTATGGCTGCATGCTGCTGGTATACAAATATCTGTTTCTGACTGCCGGTTACCGTTATGGAACCAGCCTGATAACAGAAGCGTTTGAACGGGGCATCGTTCCACTGATTACCGAAGCAGCCGGACTGCTGGGGGCGATTATGGTCGGTGCGCTGATTGCTCAGAACGTATCTATTAGTATCGCCTTGCAGCCGGTAATCGGCGGAGCGACCATTGATTTTCAAGGAATGCTGGATTCGATTATGCCGGGCGTTTTATCCTTGCTGCTGTGGGGCTGGAGTTTTTCCCGCATTCAGAAGGGCTGGTCAGCAACCAAGTTGATCTTTATGATCATGGGCGCTTGTGTCGTACTGGCTTTCTTCGGAATTCTGTAACGGCTCATTTCATACGAAAAAAATCCTTGTTACCGCATGACTGTGCGGCAGCAAGGGTTTTTTGCGTCTGTTTTCCGATGGCGGCCGGTAAAGACATGAGCCTTTGTCCGGCGGGGATCAGCTGCATTTGTGAGGTCAGAGAATGTGAAAGATGGAGATGATATCCCGGTAGCTGCGACGATACAGAGTATTAAGAAACAGATCGTTTTGATGAATGAACTGTTTCAGCAGATAGGATATGATCTGGACATTTTCCGGACTTCCGTCGCCTTGCTGGTAGAAAATGAAGACGCTGGCTTTGCGGCGCTGCCAGAGAATGGGTTTGCGATTGACGAACAGCTCGAACACCGGTTTCTCTAATCGCAATGCCAGCGGGGTGATCAGAACGACGTTCTTTTCCCGTTCGTAGCTGATGAAACTGTCGCGCATTCTGAGGTCACGGATAAAGCGATCATGATCGCCGATTTCATTGCGGAACAGATCATAAATGGCTTCAATGACTTCCTGCTGGCAACTGAAATTCGTTTTATGAAAGTTTTTCTCCCTGAACAGCAGGCGGGCTCTGTTATTGAAACGCTGCAGCAGGAAGGAGGCCAGATAATTGGAATCATTCAGAGCATGACGCAGCCGCAGATCAATGATCTGTCCGGTATAGTCAGAAGGCAGGGTTTTTCGGTTGATGTCAGTGATCAGCGCATCGTAGAGGCGCAGATCCAGATCATTCAATTCGGAATACTCAAAAATGTCCACTGACCGGATATAGCGGGCAAAGCCAGCCTTCAGCCGTGCGCTCAGATTTTCGCTGTAGTAGCGTCCGTGGCGAGATACGATGGCCAGGCGGATTTTCTGATAATAGGTGTTGTTGCAGAACAACGCCCGGTTGAAAATGTAGTAGGCGTCGCTGAGATCCGCTTCCCGTAAGAAGATCTGATGGCGGGTCCAGTAAAACAGGGCAAACAGCGAACTGAGATCTGCGGACAACAGACCGTCTTTGGTGGAGTTGGACAGTTCTTCCTCATCGGTGGAAAAATGAAATTCCTGCTTCAGGTTCAGACTGTAAAGATAACAGGCAAAGGATTGATAAAATGGTTCATCGAAACAGCTGCCGATTTCGTAGTATTTTTCGATGAATTTGATGAGTTCGTTTATTTCCTGACGGATTTTGCTCAGCGCCGGTTGTGGAATCTGTTCCGGGCTGGAAAAACTCATGCAGCAGGCAATCAGCGCTGCCAGCGCTTCAATTTCCGAATTGGTGATTTCCTGGCGAAAGACAGGCGGCAGCTGTCCGGCAAGCTGACTGGCGATATCAATCAGGCCGTGCTGCTGCAGCCGTTGTTTCTGTGCGGTGCTGAGCGAAAGTTCATGGCTGTAATGGCTGCGGGAGTGGCTCAACAGAATGAACTGGGAGATTTTGATCATATGAATGCCGGGAATGGTCAGCTGCCGATGTCAGGCAAAAAAACGCAGAACAACGGTTTTGATTCGCTGCGGAAAATCAGTCTGATTCAGAAAATAGGAAGCAAAGATCCCGCGGCGGGTCAGTTCCGGATTTTCATGAATGAAGACCTTATGCAGAAAGATCAGGCACAGTCGTTTCGACCATTCGCTGCCTTCAAGATAAAGACCGCTGTTGCGCCGGTTTTTCAAGGTTAAATGAAACTGGTCAAGAATCAGTGTCGTCTGATCCAGGGTGCGGAAAACGGTGCTTTTGGAGCAGTAGAGGCATTCCATCAGCGTTTCTATAGTCGTATAGCCGCTGGAAGTCAGCAGTTTCATCAGAATGATGTAGGCAGAAGAATACTCGGCATAATTCATGTAACGGAACTGGCGGATATCTTTTAGAAGCTGCTGAAGGAAGATCTGTCCCTGTTTCGGATCTTTCATGGTCAGGTAATAGCCGGAAGCCATTTTGGTTTCAATGGCGCAGCCATGATCCTGCAGGAAGACATTAACCATGTCGATCTCCTTACGGATGGTGTTGATGGAAACATTGCAGATTTTGGATAAATCTTCGCTGCTGATGTAATTTTCGCTGTTGGCAACAGCCTGTACAATGGTTTTTCCTATATCGCTTATCATCATGGTAACTCCTATCTTTATTATAAAGGATGAAACCGCATATCCAATCAGCAAAAAACGCAATAAAATCCGTTTTTGTACGAGGTTGTTTTTGAGGTGGGGCAAAAGGAAGAAAGTACTTCTGCGAATGAGTTCTGAGGCTCACGGAAACAGATAAACTTTTATATCAGCTGTTTTGTGACTGCCGGGAAAGCGGTTTTACTGTCAGGGGATGTCTGAACGCTTGCTGCGCCATATCCGCACAGAACGGACGCCGGAAAAAAGCGAGGGGTTTTTGATGCTTTTGTGCGGGCTTCGTGGTATATTATACATGGTAAAAAGGAGGCCAAAAGATGAGTAAAAAACCTTTAGTTCTGGTGGTGATGGACGGCGTCGGCGTGACTGAAAAAGACAACGGCAACGCAGTGATGCACGCCTATACGCCGAATCTGGACGTACTGATGAAAGAGTGTCCGAATACGACGATCAAGGCTCATGGCGTAGCGGTAGGATTGCCGAGCGACGCTGATATGGGCAACTCCGAAGTCGGTCACAACGCGCTGGGCTGCGGACAGATTTACAGCCAGGGCGCCAAGCTGGTTAACGAATCCATTGAATCCGGCAAGATTTATGAATCGGAAACCTGGAAAGAACTGATTGCCAACGCCAAAGGACATACCCTGCATTTCCTCGGCCTGTTGTCGGACGGCAACGTGCATTCCCACATTGATCATCTGAAAGCGATGATCCGTGAAGCGAAGCAGGAGGGCGTTCAGCGCGTTCGTCTGCATGTGCTGATGGATGGCCGCGATGTGCCGGAAACATCCGGTCTGATCTATCTGGAAGACATCGAAAATCTGCTGAAAGAACTCAACGACGATCACTTTGACGCCAGAATCGCCAGCGGCGGCGGCCGAATGGTCATCACGATGGACCGTTACGAAGCCAACTGGGGCATGGTGGAAAAGGGCTGGCATATTCATGTGCTGGGCGAAGGCCGTCAGTTTGCCTCAGCTGAAGAAGCAGTCAGCACCTATCGGGAAGAGCTGCATTGCTCCGATCAGGATCTGCCGGGTTTTGTCATTGCGGAAGACGGCAAGCCGGTGGGAACGATTGAAGATGGCGACAGCGTCATTCTGTTCAACTTCCGCGGCGACCGGGCCATTGAGATTTCCAAGGCCTTTGAAAGCGCAAACTTCGACGCCTTTGACCGGGTTCGTTATCCGAAGGTAGTGTATGCCGGCATGCTGCAGTATGACGGCGATCTGCATATCCCGGAAAAATATCTGGTAGCTCCGCCGCACATCACCAACACGATGTCGGAATATCTGGTGAAAAAAGGCATCCGTTCCTACGCTATTTCCGAAACGCAGAAATTCGGACATGTCACTTATTTCTGGAATGGCAACCGCTCCGAAAAATTTGATGAAAAGCTGGAAACCTGGGTTGAGATTCCTTCGGATATCGTCCCGTTTGACCAGCGGCCATGGATGAAAGGCGCGGAGATCACCGATGAGCTGATCAAGGCGATCGAATCCGGCGAATACGATTTCCTGCGCGTCAACTATCCTAACGGCGACATGGTTGGCCATACCGGCAACTATGAAGCTACGGTGATCGGCGTGGAAGCGGTAGATCTGTGCCTGAAGCGGCTGATGGATGCCTGCGACAAGGCTGGCGCCATGATGATCATCACGGCGGATCACGGCAACGCCGACGAAATGGAAGAAAAGAAGAAAAAACCGGAAGACAAGGCGAAGCCGAAAACCTCGCATACGCTCAATCCGGTACCGTTCATCATCCGCGGCGCGGATGTCCAGCTGAAGGAAGGCGAATTTGGTCTGAGCAACGTCGCGGCGACCGCGGTAGAGCTGATGGGACTGGAAGTGCCGGAAGGCTGGAACGAAAGCATGCTGGCGAAAAAATAAGCGATGAGAACAGAGGAATCCAACGGGATTCTTCTGTTTTTTTATGGTTGGTACGCAGGGAATCTGATACACTGAAAGTACAAAGGGAAGGGGGCGCAACAATGCGAAAAAAACGAATGTTATGGACGATGGCCGCGGTGGCGATGCTGGTGGTGAACGGCTGTGAGAGAACGATGCCGCGCACATTGCCGACGGAAGGCAAAAGTGAAATTCCATTAACGCTGACGCTGCTGGAAGAGCAGAACGCCATCACGGCGCAGATTGCACAGGAGCTGACCGGAGGGACGCTGGAGAATCCGAAGATTCTCGTCAATCCCTACGGCATCAGTCCGCTGAGCGCGCTGATGCAGCTGTCGACGGAAACGCCGGAAGCTCTCAGCGTGACAGTACGGGGAAAAACGCCGCAGGCGGATCTGACGATGCATTATCCGGCCTCCACCGAACACCTGATTCTGATCGTCGGATTGCTTGCCGATCAGCCGACGGAGGTGCAGATCCGTACGGAAACGCAGACGACCGAGCTGCAGCTGCAGGCAGACGCGCTGCCGCAGGGAGCGCTGGAAGCCGAGGTCACGATCGAACATCAGGACCCGCAGCCCAACCGGCTCTATTTCACTACGCCTTCCAGCAGCGGCTATGCTTCCGCTTATGATGTGAACGGGGATCTGCGCTGGATTCTCAGCGAAATGCTGCTGTGGGATCTGAATCTGCTGGATAACGGGCTGATCACGCTGAGCAGCGAACGGCTGCTGGACAGTCCTTACTATACCACCGGGTTTCTGACGATGGACCTGAGCGGTCATATTGCGCTGGAATACAGCGTGGAAGGCGGATATCATCATGATCTCGATCAGCTGCCCAACGGTAATTTTCTGATCGCGTCCAATGATCTGAGCGGCGATACGGTGGAGGATGTCGTTGTGGAGGTGGATGCGGCCAGCGGCGAAGTGCTGCGGCATATCGATCTGAAGGAAATTCTGCCGATGGAGGATGGAAAGAGTCTGAACTGGACGGCGGAGGATTGGTTTCACAACAACAGTGTCGACTACAATTCCGTACAGAACACACTGACGGTTTCCGGCCGGCATCAGGATGTGGTGGCGGTGATCGATTATGACTCGCTGAAGCTGCGATATCTGGTCGGTTCCCCGGAAGGCTGGTCTGAGGCCATGCAGCCGTTTTTCCTTACGCCCCAGGGCGAACCGTTTGAATGGCAATGGGCCCAGCATGCCGCGACCTGGATCAGCGACAATCAGCTGATGTTATTTGACAACGGCATGTATCGTTCCAAAAATGAAGATCAGGCGCTCAGCGCAGATCAGAATTATTCGCGTATGGTAATTTATGAAATCGACGAAGCGAACAAAACGATCCGACAGGTGATGGAATACGGCAAGCAGCGGGGATCGGCCTATTATTCGCCTTACATCTGCGATGCGGATCAGCTGGCAGAGGATCGCTGGCTGGTGACCTCGGGCGGGATTTCATGGCTGGATGGACAGATCAACAACATGCCGGGATCTTTGACGGAATATGACCGGATGGAAGCCTACATCACCGAGCTCAATGGAACGCAGCCGGTATTTGAACTGCGCTTGCCGGCTAACATTTACCGCAGCGAACAAATCGATCTGACGCAGACGACGATGACGCCGCTGAGCGAGGCAAGCCGGCGCGGAAGTCTGGGAGTCACGCGGGCGCTGAGCGAAAAGGAGCTGTCCTCGACGCTGGATTTCAGCGCGGCGCAACCGCTGCCAGACCAGCTTGCCGATCAACTCAGCCTGATCCGTCAAAGCGACCGCCTGCAGGTCACGGTGACGCTGAACAAGCATGATAATTTTGACGTGCTGCTGGTTTCGGAAGAGGAAGTACGAGGCTATCCGGTGCAGACGGATACGCATCCGGGCATGTGCGTTGCCGTGTTCAATCAGCCGCAGACCCCGGACGTTTCCACGCTGTCGCAGACGATCAGCCTGGAGAATCTGGAAGGGGTATGGCATCTCTATTACCTGATGAACGGCAAGCTGCTGGATCCGCAGCAGATTCTGACGCTAGAGTGAAAAAGAAGATGTTAGCCTGATGTAATTCTCTTGGTGAAAGGTTTGATCTGATAATCCAAAAGCGGTATGATGGTGACAGAAGGAAGGAGAACGTTGATGAAATTATTAGTTCAGGGAGATGATTTTGGCTTTACCCGCGGCGTAACGCTGGGCATTGTGGATTCCATTGACAGAGGAATTCTGCGCAATACCGGTCTGTTTACCAACATGCCTTCGGCTCCTTTTGCGGTATCGTTCATGAAGGACCGGCCGCATGTCTGCTTCGGCATCGATTTCAACCTCGTTTCCGGACCGAGCGTTTCCGATCCGAAAACGATCCAACATCTGGTCGATGACAACGGAGAATTCATCCGTTCCGGCGTTCGTCTGAAAGATCCGCGCTTTGCCAGCGAGCAGGGCCGCCGCGAAATGTTTCCGTATGACGAATGCTGGCGAGAGATCAAGGCCCAGTATGACCGCTTTATCGAGCTGACCGGAAAGAAGCCGGGCTACCTGCACGGGCATTCGATCACACACGAGCATTACGCGGAAGCGATGGAAGAGCTTTCCCGCCAGACCGGGGTTCCGATCGCGATGAACATTCAGAAGCAGTTCGGCTTCGGCCGTATTCCACGCGCCCGGGCGCAGAAAAAAGAGTTTGACCCGGCGGCGCAGCTGGCCAAAAATACGACGGAAGAAGTGCTGTCGCATGGCGATCTGCTGCTTAGTTATGAGTATGCCTCAATCGGCGGTCATCCGGGTTATATCGACGACGAACTGCTCAGTCTGACGACACTGTCGCTGGAGCGCTGCCGGGATGCGGCGATGTGCATGTCGCCGAAGATTCTCTCCTGGGTGAAGGAAAATCACATCGAACTGATCACCTATTACGATCTGATGAAAGAACAGTAAACCGGAATGAAGGATGAAATGCGGGATGTTTCATCCTTTTTTCATGAGGATCACGGGATTGCCGCTCTGTGAAATTTCTCTCACAAACATCTTGAATCTGTCGCGGGGTTGGCTATAATTAGAGTGTAGACAGTCGTCTAGTAAGGAGGAAATATGAAGAAGTTAGTTGCATGTCTGCTTGCGCTGGCGATGGTTGCCGGTTGTTCTTCAACAACCACGACTACTGAGCCGGAAGCGAAGACGATGACGCCGGGCACCTACACCGCTACCGGTGAAGGCTATCATGGCGACATCACCATTTCTGTCACTGTCGATGAGACAAGCATTACCTCAATCGAAGTCGTTGAGGAAAATGAAACCGAAGGCATCGGCAAGGATGCTCTGCCGAATCTGATTGATCAGGCGGTGAACTCCCAGATGGCGCCGGTTGACGTCATTTCCGGAGCGACCATGACCTCCAACGGATTCAACACAGCCCTGGAAGATGCTCTGATCCAGGCCGGTGCGGATCTTTCTCAGTTCGCCAAGACGGAAGGCGAAACGGCCAAGGAAGAAGTCGAAGAAACGACGGACGTCGTGGTTGTGGGCGCTGGCGGAGCCGGTCTGACAGCGGCGCTGACGGCACAGCAGAACGGCAAATCCGTTATTCTGCTTGAAAAGATGGGCGTTACCGGAGGGGCCAGCTCCATGGCCGGTGCCGGTACGGTAGCTACCGGAAGCCAGTGGCAGCAGGAAGACGGCTATGAAGACAGCCCGGAACAGCTGAAACAGGACATGCTGGAAAACGGACATTATCATAATGATGAAGCGACACTGGATATCTTTGTCAATACGGTAGGCTCTGCGTTTGACTGGCTGGTCAGCGAGGATGGCGCAAACGTTCCGTATTCCCGTCCGGAAGGCGGCGGAAGAACTTATTCCGGTAAAGGCCGCGGCGCCGGCGTCATCGCCAGCCTGAGCGACAGCTTCACTAACGGCGGCGGAACGCTGAGAACCAGCACGCCGGCAACCGAACTGATCGTTGAAGATGGCGTAGTAACCGGTGTTATCGCTGAAAGCAACACTACACGCTATACCATTCATGCGGATTCCGTTATTCTGGCGACCGGCGGTTTTGGCGCTGACAGCGAGATGGTTCCGGAAGAATATCTGCAGTACGTCTATGCCGGTGCGGCCGGTGCGACAGGTGATGGCATCAAGATGGCGGAAGCCGTTGACGCAGATCTGATCAACATGGAATTCGTCAACACACAGCCGAACTCGATGATCCTGCCTTCGGGACTGGGACAGTATACCAATCCGGGCGTCGGCGCAGCCTATGGCGTCGGCAGCGCATTCCTGGTCAATCAGGATGGCGTTCGCTTCACCAATGAACAGGGCAACGCCTGGGATCTGATGGAAGCGATGAAGCAGAATGAAGCGCAGTATCTGATCATGGATCAGGCCAGCTTCGATGCCTTCAACAACGCGATGATCAAGTCCAACATCTACACCGCGGAAAACGTTGAGGAATGGCTGGCTAACGATGGCGAAGGCAATCCGTTCATGGTTCAGGCGGCGACGCTGGAAGAGCTGGGAACGAAGCTGAATACACCGGAAGGCGTGCTGACGGAAACTGCGGCACAGTTCAATGAAGATGCGGCAGCGGGAACGGACGACTATGGCCGGACGATCAATTCCGCGATCAGCGAAGAAGGACCATACTATGCGCTGCAGCTGTACATTCGTTACTATGCGACGCTGGGTGGCCTGCATATCAACGAAAACATGCAGGTACTGAATACGGCGCAGGAGCCGATTCAGGGTCTGTATGCGGCAGGTGAAGTCGTCGGCGGTCTGGAAGGCGACGTTTACCTGGGCGGATCGCTGTTTGGATGGGCAGTAACCAGCGGACATAACGCCGGTCTGGCTGTCTGCGGCATCGATATCTACGAATAATCCAAACGAAGAACCGGGATTCCGGTTCTTTCAGGCTGTTGACAAAGTCGATTTTTCAAATCGGCTTTGTCATACAGCCTTTTATATTTCCCACAGAGAGCCTAAAAAAGAGCTGTT
>CAJFOC010000004.1 GCA_904395815.1 uncultured Holdemania sp. | reverse complement strand
TTGCGCCACCGTGCAGACATTTCCGCCGTGAAAGCGGCGATCCATCATCAGCTCCAGCGCTTCGCGCGCTGTGCGATAGAGGGCGGACAATTCAAACAGGTCGTCAATCCCGTCCGATATCACCACTCTTAATTGGAATTTTAACATCATGGGACTGATGACCTATGATTCGATGGTGTCGTCTTCCGCTTCCGATCTGAATCAGATTTCCGATATCAACTCGTATCTGCCCTGGTCCTATGAAATCAGCGATCCGGTTCTTGTGGATTTTCTCTGCACGAAATATGCAGTGGTCACGGAAGAAAGTCAGCTTCCCCATGATGATTTTGTCAAAGTGGGAGAATTCCACTCTTATTTGGTCTATGAAAACCTTCATTACAAAAACTTTGTCCGAAGCTATCAGAACCTTGCTGTTTTGAATCAGGATGAGATCCGCAGTCATGACATCCTGGATACTGCGATATGTCATGAATCTGACTATGAACAGCTGAAAACGATGATTCGCTCCTCTGTGACCGAATGCACCTTTGTTCATGTTCAGGCCAATACAGTCACCGCCGGGGTGACTTCTTCCGAAGGGGGTCTGATCTCTGTTTCAGTTCCTTATGATAAGGGATGGAGTGTGAAAGTGAATGGTCAGCCGGCAGAGATCTATTCAATCAATGGCGGAATGATCGGCTTCGCAGTTCCTTCCGGTGACAGTGAAATTGAAATGAATTTCACCCCGCAGGGATTGCAGGCAGGGGTTATGGCGACGGTACTGGGATTGGTGTTACTGGGAGGCTTGGCGATCGGTTCAAGACGAAATCAAGGCAGATCGTGAATCATTGCCGGCGCGGCTGCCGTTTTCCTTTTTTCCATTGGATGAAGCTCAGGAAAATAATCGCAACGCCGCTGAATCCGCTGATCAGCACCCCTGCTTTCAGCCCTTTGGGAACAAAATACATTTCAAACTGATTATCGCCAGCGTCCACAGGAACGCCGATAAACCCGCCGTTGACCTCATAGACCGGCACCTCTCTGCCATTGACCAGAATGTTCCATCCTTCGTCGTAAGGCAAAGACAGGACGAGAAAGGAACGATCTACACAGGTCAGATAACCGGTCAGTGAGTTGTGCTGGTAATGAATGTTTTCCAGAACGGAAACGGAATCGCTGCGCAGGCAAAAGCGAATGGCTTCCACATCTTCTTCTTTGGCGATGATTTTCTGATTCAGCAGACTGAGATCCGTATCGTAGTCATGGATCAGAATGTCGATGCTGATCACGTCGCTGTAGGTTGTCCCCAGCGGACGGTAGGCGTCGTTACGATAGACCTTCAGCGAATTGCGGTAGGAGTCGGTCAGCAGCCGCCAGCTGCCGGTTGATGGAAGTTCGCTTTCCTGCGTCACAATCGCGTACTTGACGCTTAAAAATTCAATCAGATCCGGATCGGTGATGTTGAAGATCCAGTCGGATTCAAAATCGCGCACCTGAGGCGCCAGTTCTCTTAGCTGATTGAAGCTTGGCGAATAGGTAGAATCATACGTCATGACTCCATTCAGCTGATAAAACAGGCTCATGTTATGACTGTAGCTCCAGTACAGCGATTCATGCGGGACAAAGACCCGATAGTATTGCGTTGCGTTTTCAGGTTCGATGTTGCGCAGAAATTCATTCAGTTCTCCCGGTTCATCCTGCAGCACATGCGTTACCTCTTCGACAAATTCAAAAGTTCCCCGCTCTCCCCGGTCGCGATTCTGCGCGATCAGCAACACTCCGGCGGTTCCCATTTCCAGCACTACGCAAAGGATCAGCAGGTTCGCCGCAAACCGTCTGGAACTGAGCAGCAGTCCCGCATACAGCAAAAACAGCAAAGCACAGACAAGAAACAATCCCCATTGGCGGCCATAACCCGACAACAGAGAAGACAGCTCTCCTTCAGCCCATGCGGTAACAGGAACGATCAGAGCGCACAAAAGCGTCAGCGCCGCTGCGGAAAGGATCAGCGTTTTCCGATGAATTCGCTGCGGCTGATCCAGATAATGACAGCTGATCAGCAGATTAATGGTGATCAGCATCAGCGTCCAGCGAAAGGATGGATCCCCCAGTCCATGCATCAGTGAATTGGCCAGCGGCAATAACAGCATGATTCCGCAGCCCAGCAGAAGCCGGCGTGTCAGACGCGCATAACGGCGATCCGGATCCGTCAGTACCTGCGGCAATAACAGGGCTGTCAGCGCGCCAGCCCAAAGACAAAGCTCCCGTGTGACATGCCATCCGGTTTCAAAGACACTGTCCTTGTAGATGTACAGATAATTGGGAACCAGCGCCGCCGCCAGTTCGTGAAGATAAATCCGGATCTGATCGTATACGACAGTAAAATTCATCGCTCCGACCCGATCATTGCCAAGGATATAGAAAAGCGTGGGAAGAGTCAGAAAACCGGTCAGTCCGACGCCCAGCAGGTATATGCCAATCAATTTCAGCGTATCGGAAAGAAAATGGCCCGTGTCGCAGTGAATCACAAAATAACGCCAGAGGTAATACGGAACGGTAAACAGCGACAGAGTGAAAAAGAAATAGAAATTCGTCAGCAGAAGCACGGTACACATCATGAGGTACAGCGCCTTTTTTCCATAGCGCAGATAGCGTTCCAGACCGGCAAAATAAAGCGGCATCAGACAGTAAAAGGACAGAAAGGACAGCTGCCCGCTGAAAAACAGAGCCCAGGAGCTGAACGCATAGCACAGCGAACCGACAAGCCGGGTACGAAATTGCATATTCATCTGCGATAACAGCGCGTTAAAGCTCAGAGAAGCGACCATGATCTTCAGAATAGTCAGAATCAGCGCCGTATCAAAAAACTGAGTCGGAAACAGCAGTCCCAGATAGCTGAACAGATCGCCCATCAGATAATAGCTTTTGGACGCGTAAAAATTGTTGCCGAGAAACAGCGACCACGAATAAAAGGGCAGGGATCCTTCCTGAAAAAAGGCGGTGATCAGATTACGGAATTCTTCGTAAAAAGGAAACCATTGCGGTTTGATGTCGGTTCCGTATTCCAGCGGCAGGCGGAAGACGATGTAGGGAAAATAGATTGCCAGACACAGAAGCAAAGTCAGACCCGCCAGAATCAGCAGCTGACGGCATTGCGTTCGAGTTTGTTTTGTCATCAACAGAAGCTCCTTCGACTCTTTGATCGTTTCCGTTTCTGAACCATCAGGCCGGCACCATAATCGGACGATCTCCGGCAGGCAGCGTGAAGGCCTGTGCTGGTAACCAGAAACGGGTGGATAATTGATCATTCCGGTTTGCGGCATACAAGAGGAGGCGGTGAGCCTGCGCCGTCTTTCCAAAAAAGCAGAGGAATCTACGCTTAGTCCAGTATGCTGAAATCCACTCTGCTGTTGCGGTATTGCTACATCAATCCGATCTTTTGTAAGCAGGTCCGGATTCCTCTGTTATCATATCATATTTTACGCTGGCATAACTCAATGGAAAGAATCGAAATGGCGTGCTGTGGCCGGGAATCTGTGCAGAGAAATGAAAACGGGAATGGTTCTGTTCTATCAGGACAGACATTCCCGTTTTTCATTCGTGGTTCTGCGCGGCAGAGTGACGGCGTTTCTTTCTTCTTTCGACCAGAAACAATACGACGGTGGCCGCTGCGGCAGCCAGAGTCATCAGCGCTCCTTCTTTGAAGCCCTGAGGGGTAAAGGTCATCAGAATCTGATTTTCCCCGGCTTTCAGCGGAATGCCGATGAAGCCGCCGCTGACATTGTACACCGGCACCGTCTGTTGATTGACCTGAATCTGCCAGCCGGCGTCATACGGCAGCGTGATGACCATGAATGTGTCTTCTTCGGCAGTACAGGTAGCAAACAGCTGATTGCCGGTATAGGAAACCGAATCCATCGCGGTGTTCGTCTGAGCGTTCAGCCATGGCTGAATGGCGTCCAGGTCTTCCTGCCGGATGATGACCGTATCGTTCAGAGCGGACAGCGGCAGCTGCTGCTGTTGAAACTGTTCGTAGGTGACCGCCTGATGATAGGTGGTTCCTAATGGACGGTAATCCCGGTTGAGGTAGACGCGGATCGATCCGAGATAATCATCGTCGATCAGTTCCCAACGGGAAGCATCCGGCAATTCCTCTTCGGACAGAACCAGGGCATATTTGGTATTCAGGAAGGTGACCAGATCCGGATCTTTGATGTTGAAAATCATCCCGGAGTTGAATTCGCTGACCTGCGGCGCAATGTCGCGCAGCTGATTCAGACTTGGCGCGTAAGTGGAATCGTAAGTCATCAGACCTTTCATCTGGTAGATGATGGACATGTTGTGACTGTAGCTCCAGTACAGCGAATCATGAGGTACATAAACGCGATAGAACTGAGTCGGATTCTGCGGATCCAGACTGTCCAGCATCTGGTTCAGCTGTCCTTCTTCCGTCTGCAGCACATGGGTGACCCGATCAAAAAATTCATAGGTGCCCCGTTCGCTGGTATCCATGCTGGTGATGTATAACGCCATGCCTGAACCGGCAAATTCCGCCGTGGCCAGCAACAGCAGCAAGGTTTTTCTTAACCGCAGATTTCGGATCATCAGCACGGCTGCCGCAATCAGAATCAGCACGCCGTAAAGAACAAACAATCCCCATTGCGGAAAGTATTGCTGCAGCTGGGAAAGGCGGCCCTGAACCAGCGCGGCAGCCGGAACCGCCAGCGCGCAGATCAGCGCAATGACGGCCGCCGATATTTTAAGAAAGCGGGAGTCAATCTGATCTTCATGTTCCAGAATGTGACAGGCAACCAGAATGTTGACCAGGGTCAAAAGGAAAGTCCAGCGGAAAGAAGGTTCACTGAACCCGTGCATGGCCGCGTTGCCCAGCGGCAGAACGAGAAACAGAAGCAGCACCAGATAGAGCAGCGCCGTCGCCTTGCGGAAAACCTTGTCCTTGAAAGCCAGAAACTGGACAGCGGCAATGCCGACGACGCTGCCGGCCCACAGGCACAGCTCGCGGGTAACGTGCCAGTTGGTTTCGAAAATGTTGTTGCGGTAGATATACAGGTAATTGGGCACAAACGAGGAGACGAGCTGGTGCAGATAAACCTGCAGCTGATCAAAGTAGAAGAGATGAGTATTCAGACCGATCCGGTTGTTGTCCATGATGTAGATGACACCCGGCACAAACATCACTCCGGCCAGTCCGACCCCGATCCCATAGACTCCGATCAGCTTCAGCGTTTCCGGGACAAATCGTTTGAAATGACCGCGAATCAGAAAATAGCGCCAGGTATAGTACAACGGTGTCCACAGAGAAAGGGAGTAGAAAAAATACCAGTGAGAAAATAACAGGACGGCGGTGCTGAACAGAAAGACAAACTTTTTGCCATAGCGCAGATAACGTTCAATTCCTGCCAGATACAGAGGAACGAAAGTATAGAAAGAGAGAAACATCAGCTGTCCGCTGTAGAAGATGGCCCATCCGCTGAAAGCGTAAGCCATCCCGCCAAGAATCCGGATCAGGCTGGAATAGCCCATCTGTTTCAAAAGCCACGCCATGGATAGGCCGCTGACAAAGAATTTGACAATTTCCAGAATGAGCGTTCGGTCGAAGAAGTTCATCGAATTCAGCAGCAGTCCGGCATAGGTATACAGATCGCCCATGATATAGAAAGACTGGGACGCGTAGAAATTGGTTCCCAGAAACATGTTCCAGGAGTAGAAAGGAAGGGCCCCGGTTTCAAAGAAACGGGCGATCAGATGCGTCAGCTCGGCATTGAAGAAAACCTGTTCCGGCTTGAGGTCTGTGCCATAGGTTACCGGCAGGTGCGCCAGAATGTTCGGCATGAACATGCAGGCGCAGATCAGTGCGATGGCCAGGGTGAGAATCAGCAGTGTCGGAATACGATTCAGTTTCATTGTTTTTTCCTCTTTATTTCCACAGAAGCGCAAACAGCGCTTTCCGGTAGAAATTGTATCATACCCTTGAACGACTTTCATCTGCTTTGTCCAAATTGAGCATGATCCTGTTGAACTGTAACAATTTATTGAAGAATCAGGGCAGGGATATGGTATGATGATAAAGAATGAAAATGTTATGGGACAAAGAAACAGACAGAGGGTGAACGGATGAAAGTGGTTATTCTGGCAGGGGGTTATGGCACGCGCATCAGTGAGGAGTCGCATCTTCGGCCCAAGCCGATGATTGAGATCGGAAACAAGCCTATTTTATGGCACATCATGAAGTATTACAGCAGTTTCGGTTTTCATGAATTCATTATCTGCTGCGGTTATAAAGGGTATGCGATCAAGGAGTTCTTTGCGGATTATTTTCTGCACAATTCCGATGTGACTTTTGATCTTCAGGCCAATTCAATGCAGATTCTGAACAGCTTTTGTGAGCCGTGGAAAGTGACCTGTGTCGATACCGGGCTGGATACGATGACAGGCGGAAGAATTCGCAGAATTCAGAAATTTGTCGAGGGTGAAGCGTTTTTCATGACCTATGGCGACGGCGTGAGCGATGTCGATCTGAACGCGCTGCTGCAGGTTCATCGCCGCAGCGGCAAGACGGTAACGCTGACGGCGGTGCGGCCGGGAGGCCGTTTTGGCGCGCTGGAAATTTCCGAGACCAACGAAATCCGTTCTTTCCGGGAAAAGAATCCGGATGAGGGCGGCTGGATCAACGGCGGTTTTATGGTCCTGGAACCGGACATTTTTCAGTATCTTGGCGATGATCGCTGCGTGTTTGAACGCGAACCGCTGGAGCAGCTGGCAGCTCAGGGAAAGCTGCAGGCATACCGGCATGATGGATTCTGGCAGTGCATGGATACGCTGAACGATAAAAACAAACTGGAAGCGCTGCTGGAAAAAGGAAAGGCGCCGTGGAAAATATGGGAAAACTGAAAAAATTTTATGCCGGGAAACGCGTTCTGGTTACAGGACATACAGGATTCAAAGGCAGCTGGCTGTGCATGGCGCTGCTGGAGCTGGGAGCTGAAGTCTGGGGAGTCGGTCTGCCTCCCAAGACGGATCCTTCCTGTTTTGAGCTGCTGAATCTGAAGCAGAAAATGACTTCCTGTCTGTTTGACATCCGGGATCTGGAAAAGCTGAAAAAAGTGTTTGCGGAATTTCAGCCGCAGATTGTCTTTCATCTGGCGGCGCAGCCGCTGGTCATTGATTCCTATCGCGATCCGGTCTACACGTTTGACGTAAATATCATGGGAACGGTCAACGTGCTGGAATGCATCAGGGAAAATGCCTGTGTTGTTTCCGCAATCAATGTCACGACGGATAAGGTATACGAAAACCGGGAGCAGGCGGACTACCGCTATCAGGAACAGGACCGGCTGAACGGATACGATCCGTATTCCAACAGCAAATCCTGTTCTGAGCTGGTGACCGCTTCCTATATCCGGTCCTTTTTTCAGGCCGGTCAGCCGGCGATTTCCACATGTCGTGCCGGAAATGTCATCGGCGGCGGGGATTTCTCCGCCAACCGGATCATTCCCGACTGCATTCGGTATACGCTGCGCAATGAGCCGATCATTGTCCGCAATCCGAATTCGGTCCGGCCTTATCAGCATGTTCTGGAAGCGGATCTGTTTTATCTGGAACTGGCCAGAAAACAGGCTGAAAATCCTCAGCTGGCCGGCAGTTACAACATCGGGCCGCAAGAGGATGACTGCATTACTACCGGTCAGCTGTGCGCTCTGTTTTGTGAAAACTGGCAAGGCGCCCGCTGGCAGGCGGTGGACTGGCATGGGCCGCACGAAGCCGGATTTTTAAAGCTGAATTGCGATCGGGCCAAAGACAGACTGGGCTGGCAGCCGCGCTGGCATGTGGATCAGGCGGTCAAAAAGACAGTCGAATGGGCGCAGGCGCTGGCTCGACAAGAGCCGATGGATCAGGTGACTTTGCGTCAGATTCATGAGTATTGGGAGGAAGAGGAAAAATGAGTTCAATGGCAGAAGACAAGCGGCAGATTTTGCAGCAGGTCAAAGATTATTACAGAAAATATCACGCTGAGGATCACTGGCAGCCGGGGGACAGAATTCCCTATGCCGGCCGTGTTTATGATGAACAGGAGATGATGAATCTGGTCGACAGCGCGCTGGATTTCTGGCTGACGTCTGGCCGGTATTGCGACCAGTTTGAACGGGAATTCGCTCAGTATCTGGGAGTCCGGCACTGTCTTTTGACCAATTCCGGTTCTTCATCCAACCTGATCGCGCTGATGACGCTGACCTCGCCGCTTCTGAAGGAAAGACAGCTGAAGCGGGGAGACGAGGTGATTACCGTGGCCGCCGGATTTCCGACTACCATTTCTCCGATTCTTCAATACGGAGCGGTGCCGGTTTTTGTGGATGTGACGATCCCTGATTACAATATCGATGTATCCTTGCTGGAAAAAGCGCTGAGTGAAAAAACAAAAGCGGTGATGATCGCGCATACTCTGGGCAATCCTTTTGATCTGGCCGCGGTGAAGCAGTTCTGTCAGCGGCATCGTCTGTGGCTGATCGAAGACAATTGCGACGCGCTGGGCTCGGTGGTGGAAATCGACGGAGAGCGAAAGCTGACCGGTTCCATCGGGGATATCGGAACGTCCAGTTTTTATCCGCCGCATCATATGACCATGGGAGAGGGCGGAGCCGTGTATACTTCCAATCCGCTGCTGTACAAGATTGCGCGTTCATTCCGGGACTGGGGCCGCGACTGCGTCTGCCCGAGCGGTCAGGATAATTTCTGCGGTCATCGTTATGATGGTCAGTACGGTCTGCTTCCGCAGGGCTATGATCATAAATATGTTTATTCTCATTTCGGATACAATCTGAAGGCGACGGAAATGCAGGCGGCGATCGGAGTGGCTCAGCTGAAAAAAATGCCGGCCTTTACCGCGGCGCGGCGGCGCAATTTTGAAATTCTCTGGCAGAGTCTGAGCGATCTGCAGGAGTTTCTGATTCTGCCGCAGGCGACAGCTCATTGCGAGCCTTCGTGGTTCGGTTTTCTGATTACGGTCCGTCAGGGAGTTGACCGCAACGCGCTTGTCCGGTATCTGGAAGACAGAAAGATCCAGACGCGGATGCTTTTCGCCGGAAACATGCTGAAACATCCTTGTTTTGATCAGCTGCGGGAAAGCGGTCAGGGATACCGTGTGGTTGGGGATCTGGCCAATACGGACCTCATCATGGAAAACACATTCTGGATTGGCGTTTCACCTAAAATGAACGACGCCCGGCTCAACGCCATGAGTCAGGCCATTCATCAGTATTTTGAAGAGGCAGGTTCCCGCTGAATCTGCCGCAGCAACAGGGGGGGATAACATGAAAGCATCCGACGCCATCGTGCAGTTTCTGATTGACAGAAACATCACCGATGTCTTTGGCTATCCGGGAGGCATGGTTACGCATCTGATGGATTCGCTGGACCGGCGCAAAGGGGAGATCGAAGCGCATCTGACCTATCATGAACAGGGAGCTTCCTTCGCGGCCTGCGGGTATGCGCAGGCTGCCCTGAAACCGGGAGTAGCCTATGCGACCAGCGGACCGGGAGCGACGAATCTGATAACAGGAATCTGCAACGCTTATTTTGACAGCATTCCGGTCATTTTCATTACCGGTCAGGTCAATACCTATGAAAATGGCAAAGGACTTTTGGTCAGGCAGAAAGGATTCCAGGAAACGGACATTGTCAGCATGGTCAGACCGGTGACCAAATACTGCGATCAGGTGGAAACCCCTCAACAGCTGATGCCCAAGCTGAATCATGCCTATCACATGGCCATGGAAGGGCGCTGCGGCCCGGTATTGCTGGATATCCCGATGGATATTCAGCGCTCGCAGGTGGATTATGTGCTGAATGATGAACCTCTCTGTAAGCCGGCTGAGATTTCTTCGCAGCAGCGCCGCCAGACGGAACAGTGGATCCGTTGTGCCCAGCGTCCCTGCATTCTTGCCGGCGCCGGTTTGCGGCAAAGCGGCGCAGCCGAAAAATGGGCGCAATGGATGACATCGCTGCGGATCCCGGTTATCACCAGCATGATCGCGGTGGATCTGCTGCCTTCCGCCCATCCGATGAATTTCGGCTTTCTGGGCGCGTATGGGGACCGCTGTGCGAATTTCATCGTCAGTCAGTGCGATGTGCTGATTACGCTGGGCAGCCGTCTTGATGTTCGGCAGACCGGCGCCCGGCTGCAGGATTTTGCGCCGCATGCCCGGCTGATCCGGGTGGACATTGACGACAACGAGCTGACGCATTCGATCAAAGAAGGAGAACTGGATCTGCGGATGGATCTGAATCAGGCGGTGGACTGGCTTGGCGGGCTTCTTGGCGAACTGCGGTGTCCGGACTGGATTGAGCATTGCGAGAAGCTCCGCTCTCAGCTGGAAGGCATCGACGATCTGCTGCCCAATCAGATTACGGCGCAGATCAGCCGGCTGGTGCCCTCTGAGGCCGTCATTACGACGGATGTCGGACAGAATCAGGTCTGGGTAGCCCAGTCGTTTGAAGTCAAAAAGGGGCAGACGCTTTTGTTTTCGGGCGGCCATGGCGCGATGGGCTATTCTCTTCCGGCTGCGATCGGCGCCTGGTATGCCCGGCGCAAGCCGGTATTCTGCTTTTGCGGCGACGGCGGTTTTCAGATGAACCTGCAGGAATTGCAGCTGATTTCCGCATACCGTCTGCCGGTGAAGATTTTTGTCTATAACAACCGTGCGCTGGGAATGATCCGTCATTTTCAGCAGATGTATTTTGACTGCCGGTATGTTCAGACGCTATCTCAAAGCGGGTATTTCAGCTGCGATCTGGAAAAGATAGCGGCCGCCTATCACATTCCCTATCACCGGCTTGAAAAACAGTATGAACCGCTGGAACAGTGGATGAAGGAAGAGGGGCCTGCGCTGATTGAAATTGTGCTGCCGGAACAGACGCTGGTGCAGCCCAAGCTGGCTGTAGGAAAACCGGGAACAGACCAGGAACCGCCGCTGGATCGAAAACTGTACAGAAAGCTGATGGAATTATGAAGGCAAGAATAAAAAGTCTCTGTCCGCTGTGGATCAGCGTCGCCGTCATTCTGATCCTGTATTATGGTTTTGTTTTCATCGTGCATGATGGGGTTCTGGTTTTCTGGGGAGATCAGACCGAGGCGCTGATTCCCTATATGGTGGATCTGTATACGCAGCTGAAAGAGGGAGAATTTGTGCTGTGGAATCACTCGATCGGTTTTGGCGCCAGCAATCTTGTCTATTATTATACGATTCTCGGTTCTCCTTCCTTTTATCTGAATCTTCTGTTACCCTCCACGCAATGGATTCCCTATTTCATTCCGGTCATCGATGTGCTGCGCTTTTTTCTGATTGCGACCAGCGCCTGGGCCTGGTTGGGGAAACTGGGGGTCAGCAACAGGGCGCGCTGGATTGGCTCTTTGGTTTATACATTTTCCGGCTGGGCCATGTACTGGCTGCATTTCAGCTATTTTCTGGATGCCTATCTGTATCTTGCCTTGCTGCTGTTTTTTGCCGAAGAGATGCTGGAAGGCCGGAAAAAGCTGGGTTTTTCAATCATCGTTGCGCTTTCGGCCATCCTCAGTCCTTACATTCTGTACATGTTCAGCTGGCTTTTGCTGATATACATGAGCTGCCGGCTGTTAATGAAGACGGAGCACTGCACGCTGCGTTTTTTCATGACCACGTTTTTCAGGGCATTGGGATATTACGCTCTGGGAGTGGGAATGGCAATGTTTGCCCTGTTGCCGGCAGGGCTGATGCTGTTATCCACCAATCGCATTGGAAGTCAGACGGGCTCTTTGCTTACGCCGTTATGGGGACAGGATCTGATCCGGGTGCTGACTTCCCTGCTTTCTCCGGTGATCAACGATTTTGACTACAACATCTACAGTTCGCCATTTTTAAAACTCGATAACCGGGTGTATGCTGTATACAATTATTCTTTTATTCTGTTTGTTCTGTTATTGCCGCAGTGGCTGAAGATCCGCTTTCATAAAAAACGCGTGCTGAGCGTGACGGGAATCTTCCTGTACGCCATGCTTCTGTTTCCGCTGTTTTATTTTCTGTTTAACGGCAATACATCGATTCGCTGGAGTTTTTATACCGTCGTGTGGAATGTGATGGTTCTGACGCTGATTCTTCATGAAAGACAGCAGCTGGACCGGCGGCTGCTGGTGATTTCCGGGATTGGTTTAATATTGATTCTGGCGGAGGTTAGCTGGCTGAGCCTGAAAGGAAACTGGACGACGCAGACCAATCAGCAGGTGATCCGGATTGCTCTGGCGGCGCTGGTTTTTCTGGTTGCCGCAGATACGATGGCGCTGTTATTACCATGGCGGCGTGGTTCCACCGTGGCGCTGGCCGGGGCGGTTTGCCTGGAAGCGGTATTCTGTCTGACCCTGCGTACCTTTAACGGCAGTCACAGTCTGATTGCCGGTGCTGAGGAGTGGGAAACTTACCGTCAGCGTCTTTTTGATTCCACCGTATCAGACTGGATTGAACAGCAGGATCCGGGATTTTACCGGATTGATGTGGCGGATGACAAAAGCTACGCCTACAACGTTCCGATTGCGCAGCATTTCTACAGTTTCACTTCTTACTTCAATGTCTACAATCACCAGACGCGCTCCATTCTGGATAACCGATTTACCGACAGCTGGTTTCTCGGCTACAGTCCATCGAAATTTCTGATCAAATCCTTGAACGGAATGAAATACTATGTGGATTTCACAGAGGATCAAAGCGGCATGCTGCCGCTGAATTTCACACCGGTTGCGGAAGTGAACGGCAGGACCATTTACCGCAATTCGCTGGATCAATCGCTGGGATATGCGACTTCGCGGCTGATCAGCGACAGGGAGCTTGAGGGGCAGGGCAAGGTCATGGAGGAGCTGATCATGCTCAACGGCATCGTGGTGCCGCAGGGACAGACCACGGTATCCTCAGACTGGCTGCGGCAAATGCCGAAGCTGGCGGACAACCTGGTCAACGATGGGTTTGCGCTGAACCAGGAAGGAGAGGGTTACCTGTTTGTAGATTACAGTCAGACCAATCCGTACGGTATCGTTGCTTATGAATTCTATCGCGACGGTCAGCCGGTGGCGTATCATGAAGCGTATGAATACGGCTATACAGCCATCAAGGTGGACATGCCGGTGGATGAGGTTTATATTTATTGCCGCAATATGAATTTTGAAGCTGAATACATTCCGGTCGACGTGTACTGGCTGTCGGAAACAACGTTGGAAGAACTGTTTGATCAGCTTCAGCGGCAGCCTCATTTTGAAGAGGTGCAGATACAGGGAGAAACCATCACGGCCCGAATTACCGTAGAGGAAGAATGCTGGGCTGCGACAACCATTCCCTACAATCCGGGCTGGGAGGTTTTCTGTGATGGAGAGGCGATGGTGGTTCAGGAAGTCAACGAAGCGTTTATCGGTTTTTCATTGACGCCGGGGAGCCATCAGATTATGATGAAATTTACTCCTGTGGGGCTTTCGGCAGGAATGGGTGTCAGTGTAATTTCAGTGATCGGCGCGGCGGTTCTCTGGATCACCGGTATCAGAAAACAAAGACGAACATCAGGGCAAGGGGAGAAACAACATGAAAAAGATCAGTATCGTCGTACCGACGTATAACGAAGAGGAAAACATCAGACCGCTGACAGAACAGATTCTGAGCACGATGGCCCGGGAGTGTCCGCAATATGATCTGGAGCTGTTATTCATTGACAATCATTCTAAGGACCGCAGCCAGCAGATCATTCGCGAGCTCTGCGCGAGCAATCCCAAAATCAAGGCCATTTTCAACACGAAGAATTTTGGACAGGCCAATTCCCCCTTTCACGGTCTTCTGTCCTGCACGGGGGATTGCGCTATTTTAGTCTGTGCTGATTTTCAGGATCCGATTGAACTGTTGCCGCAGTTTGTCCGGGAATGGGAAAAAGGATATCGGATTGTCATCGGCAGAAAGACAACCAGCCGGGAAAGCCGGCTGATGTATGCGCTGAGAAGTCTGTATTATCGATTGCTGAACAAGTTTTCCGATTTTGAACAGATTGAACATTTCACCGGTTTTGGCCTTTATGACGCCAGTTTTATCGCGACGCTGCGTCAGCTGCATGATCCGACGCCGTTTCTGCGCGGAATCGTCGCGGAGCTGGGACCGGACCGCAAGGAAATTCCCTATACTCAGCCAAAACGCCGCGCCGGAAAAACAAAAAACAATTTCTACCGGTTATATGATCTGGCTATGCTGAGCTTTACTTCCTACACCAAAATCGGCCTTCGTGTCGCTGTCTTTGTGGGATTTATCTGTTCCATTCTCAGTCTGGTGGTGGCGCTGATTTATCTTGTATTGAAGCTGGTGAACTGGTATACCTTTCCGATGGGGCAGGCGCCTATCCTGCTGGGCGTTTTCGTGTTTGGTTCGCTGCAGTTGTTTTTTATCGGCCTGATTGGAGAATACATCATTGCGATGAATAAGCGTCTTATGAACCGGCCGCTGGTCGTGGAGGCGGAGCGGATCAATTTTGACCGGCCGTCGGTTTCTTCTGTTGCTGCTGCAGAAAATGCAGCGTCCGGCGGAAGCCTTCCTCAAGAGAAATGCGGGGATACCAGCCAAGAGTGCGAAGCTTAGCGGTGGAAACGGTCCGGTAGGTGGTGGTTTGATTTTCCACATAATCCGAAAGACCGTCGCGTTCAGCTTCAATCAGCTGAATTCTGCGCTCAGGAAAAGTTCGGATCAAGGTTTCGGCCAGTTCGCGGATCGAAACAAAGGCTTCATCATTGGCAAGGTTGTAGGCTTCGGCGCTCTGACCTCGATTGATCACGGCCAGGCAGGCGGAAACCATATCCAAAGCATAACAGAATGCCCGCTTTGCCTGACCGGAGGATTTCATCACGATTTGATTGCTTTCCAGTATGGTTCGAAGGAATTCGCTGAAGACACGCTGATCCTGTTCGAGGTTCATGGTTGGCCCATAGGTGTGAAAGATTCTCAGACATAAAGTGCGGATACCGTATTGTCTGGCATAGGCGGCGCACAGCGTTTCTCCCATCCGCTTGCTTTCGCTGTAGCAGCTGCGAAGATCCAGCGGATCCAGTGATCCTGAAATGTTTTCGCAAATCGGTCCTTCTCCATTGAGCGATCCGTAGATTTCGGCACTGGAAAAAAAGAGCACCTGCTCTGTGCCGACACGGCGGGCCAGTTCCAGACAGTAATAGGTTCCCAGCGTGTTGGGGAGCAGAACGTCTACCGGTTTTCTCCGATAATACTGGGGATCGGCCAGCGAAGCGGCGTGGATCAGAAGATCCACTTTTTTATTGCAGAAAAGCGGGGTGGTCAGATCGGAAACCAGCAATTCTACCTGATCGTTCAGCTTCCCATTGAAAAGCCGGCGCGCTTTTTGTTCATTGCGGACGATCAGGATCAGATGGAGATGGAAATGCAGCCGGTTGAGATAAAGGAAAAATTCGGTCAGATACCGCGCCAGCATTCCCGTTGCTCCGGTGATCATGATGGTCTTGTTTCTGAGAATTTCGAGATCAGGATTGTTGTCAGTGAGTTCCATGAAATCTGAGTCGAGTATCATATCCTATTCCTCCATTGCTTGTTTTCTATTTTATCATAACTGGAAACCGACGGATTTGAATTGACGATCCTTTTCTGATTTCATGCCGTTTTTCTGCGGTAATGTATACATAACGGTGTACGAAAATGGTATGATGAGAAAGCAATAGGGAAACACAGGGGTTGGAAAAATGAAAAAACAGGGAAAACAGCAGTGATCTGTCTGCTGATCAGCTGTCTGGCAGAAATTTTTGTGATGAATTACCGCGGATGGGAATCGCGGCTGTTTCAGCCGCTGACAGCATCGCCGGTGATTTCTTTTGACAGCGGTTTTTACCGAAATGAAGACGGGACAGTCACCGCAGTTGCCGAGCAGGATCAGGCCATCATCATCGATCAGATTGATCAGCAGGTGGACAACATTCGTATTGATTTACAATGCCTGAATCAGGATTGGGTCAGCGCCTATCCTGTGCGGATTATTATGAAGCAGGAACGGCTGAACTGATTCCTTCTCAGCCAGCTTCTCAGTTTCTGCGCCTGCATGCGGCCGGGAAAATTCAAGCGATCCGGCTTGAATTTTCATTTACGGACTACGCTCAGCTGGCAATTGGCAACATTGCCTTCAACGCTCCTGTGCCATTTCACTTTTCCATGATTCGGACGGCAGCGATGTTGACGCTGTTGTGCCTGATTGCTCTTTTCCGCAATCCGGCAGCGTATCGCCTGAAGGCAAGTGGCCGGCAGGCTATGGCAGCCGGTATTTCCGTTCCTGCAGCCGGCTTCCTTTTCCACATCTTATCTGGGGATGACCATCCGTGAGATGACTTATGGCGGATTGCTGGGAACGAACTGGATTCTGTGGGTGAATGCTGCTCTGGTCTGGCTGAAATCCTGGTTTCAGGATCGCCGCTTTCTGTGGATGTGTCGGATTCTTCTGGTCAGCGGGGTGATTGTCGTGATTCTCGATACGCAGATGGCCGGGATTCTGCAGCACTATTTTGCCGATTTTGCCTTGTTTTTTTTCTTCCGGCGGTCTGGATTCTGCTGGCTGTGACAGAGCGGATGGCGAAGAACCCGGAACGTTTGCGGCGGACAGGACTGATCCTGCTGACACTGGGAATGATTACGATCGTATTGAACGGTCTGTTGTTTTTTGCCCCGGATCAGACCAACCTGATGACGCACAACCCTCAATGGTATTATCGCCTGCGGATGCTGATGCAGTGGTGGTAGGCAGCCGATAAGAAGAATTGTGACATTTTTGTTATTGGTAAAACTTTTTCATTCTCCCGCTTTTCTGCTATACTATACACGGTGATTTCAATGAATCAGAAAATCAGTGTGGTGATTCCGGTATACAACGTGGAACGCTATCTTGACCGCTGCCTGCAGTCGGTGGTGAATCAGACCTATACGAATCTTCAGATTCTTCTGGTGGATGACGGTTCGACCGACGGCTCCGGCAGACTGGCGGAACAATGGGCCAGCCGTGATGCCCGCATCGTCGTATTGCATAAACCCAACGGCGGGCTCAGCGACGCCCGCAATTACGCCATGCGCTATGCCGAAGGGGAATACTGGGCGTTTGTGGACAGCGATGACTTCATCCGGCCGCAGATGATGGAAGGACTATTGAAAGCGTGTCTGCAGCATGAGGCGCAGATAGCGGTCTGCGATATGGAATATCTGTATGATGACGGGCGGCGGGATCTGGCGTCCGGCGGGGATTTTACGGTGGGACAGCTCAGGCAGCATCCCGAACTGATCCGTATCAACAACAGCGCCTGCAACAAGCTGTTCGCGGCCTCTCTGTTTGATGAGGTGCGTTTTCCCAAAGCCATGTGGTATGAAGATCTGGCGACCGTTCCGATGCTGTGCATGCGGGCGCAGCGCATGGTCAAGGTGAACGAACCGTATTACGTGTATTATCAGCGCAGCGGATCCATCGCGCATTCCGCCAGTTTGAAAATCTTTCATATTTATGAAGCGATTCAGCGGGTGATTGACGATATCCGTGCGCATTGCGATAATGAAGAAATGAAGCGGCAGCTGATTGCGGAAATGCAGCACTGCTACATCATTCACGGACTGGATCTGACGACTCTGCGGATTAAGGATTTTGACCGCAGTGAGGATCGGGCCGGTTATCTGGCGCAGAATATGCAATGGCTGCGGCAGGTGTATCCGCAATGGCAGAACGACGCGGTATATCGAAGCTGGGGATGGAAGAAAAAGCTGATCGCTCAGCTGATGAATCATGGGCAATGGAAGGCGGTGCTGGGAATCTATGACCGGTCAGGGTCAAATTAAACGGAAGATTCTGTTTGTCAACGATGAGATGGAAATGGGCGGCGTGGCCCGGGTATTGAATACGCTGATGAACAATCTGGATCGGGAACGGTACGATATCGATCTATTGGTGCTGCACAAGACCGGCGCGCTGCTGAAGGAAATTCCGGCCGATGTCCGGGTGCTGGCCGGTACTTCCTTTTTCCGGACGGTAGATTGTCCGCTGAAGGAGCTGCTGAAGAAAAAGGATCTGAGGCTTTTGATGAACAAACTGCGGCTGTTGGTGATGATGAAAACCGGACTGATCCGTCGTCGTATCGTCAAAGAGCGCAGAAAAATGCTGGATACCACCTATGATGTCGAGGTGGCGGCCAAGGAGGGTTTCTGCACGATCTTCACCGCCTGCGGCGACAGCCGCCGCAAGGTCAACTGGGTGCTGACCGACTACAGCGTCTGCAACTACTCCGCCAATCACATGCGTCTGATGCGCAGCGTGCTGGAAAAAATCGATCTGAACATCGCGGATTCCCATCAGGCAGCTGAGGCTTACAAAAAGGTGTTCGGTGTTCGCGAGGTCATCACGATCCACAATCTGATGAACACGGAAAAGGTAACCCGGGGAATGCGAAAAAGCGAGGATCTCGATCCGATTGATCCACAGAAGCTGAATGTGATCAGCGTGATCCGTTTTCATCCGCAGAAAGCGGCGGATCGTCTGCTGATCGCGCATGAAGAAGCGATGCGGCGGGGCCTGACTCACGAGCTGTATCTGATCGGGGGCGGGGAGCAGGAAGCGATGCTGCGGCAGATGAAAAAAGACCGGCAGCTGGACCATGTTCATTTTCTCGGCTACCGGACCAACCCTTATGCGGATATTCATGTCTGCGATCTGTTTGTTCTGCCTTCGCTGTACGAGGGATTTGCCACGGTGATCAATGAATCGCTGCTGGCGCAGACGCCGGTATTGACCACGGAGGTCGCCGGCGTTCACGAGCAGATTCTTGAGCCCTGCCATGGCTGGATTGTCGCCAACGATCAGCAGGCGCTCAGCGAAGGACTGTGCCATGCGCTGTCCAGCAAGGCTGCGCTGCAGCAGATGAAACAGGAGCTGGCGGGTTACCGCTATCCTAACGAACAGATCAGACAGCGTTTTATGGAAGTGCTGTAAGGAGGAACTCAGCGATGAATTCGATACGGAAAACAAGCCGCTATGTCTGGATCGCGGTGGCCGTTGCCCTGTTTGTGCTGTTCTGGATGATCTCAGTAAAAACCCCGCTGGCGGGCGACGATTGGGGTTATGCGCTCAACGGGATGAACAACAACCCTCTGGCGATGGCCTGGGAATTTTATTTTACCTGGTCAGGCCGTTTTTTCAGTGAATTGTGGGGCTTTCTGATCGCCCCCCGCAAGGAGCTGTGGAACATGCTCAATCCGCTGTTGTGGACGGGAATTTACATTCTGATTTATGCCATTGTGAACCCCAGACGCAACCGGGCGGCGGTAGCGCTGCTGATCGCGGCGATGATGCTGACAGTGAAGGACTGGGTCAGAATGGAGACGTATACGTGGATTATGGGAACGACGTATGTCATCCCGCTGTTTCTGATTCTGATCGTCATCTGGATTGAGAAACAGGTGCTTCTTCAGGGGCAGCGGTTTTCCATTGTGCATGTGATCGTCGTGGCCGTGCTGAATTTTGTTATCGGCATGACGATGGAAAACATTGCCGCCGGCTCGATTGTACTGGGGGTGCTGGCCAGCCTGTATGCCTGGTTTCGCCGGCGTGAGGCGCTGAAACTGACGCTGACGGGACTGGCGGTGAGCGTGATCGCGTTTGTTCTGATGCGGCTTTCGCCAGGCTCCGCCTACCGTCTGATGAGTGAACATCAGGCCTGGACGCAACTGGGACTGTTTCAGCAGATTCAGACCAACTGGGGGAATTTTCTGACCTATACCTTTACGGATAACAAGATGATGATGCTGTTTCTCAGCGGCATCGCCGCACTGGCACTGTTGCATCATCTGTTGGAAAGCGATCATCTGCGCGGTTCTCAGATCGCTCTGTTTGTCGTTCAGGAAACGATTCTGGCGCTGGCGGTTGTGGCCTGCTGCGCTCAGTTTCTGCAGGCGCACACCCAAATAGCGGCGCTGAGTCTGTTTTACGATCATGCCGGCAGCTCCTCGGCCATGATCTTCTGTTCGGTGCTGTACATCCTGTACATCGTCAACCTGTTTTCCGTGCTGTTTGTTCTGTATCGGGATCGCGATCTGATGGAACGGTCCGGTTATCTGATCCTGGCCGGAACCTGCAATCTGGCGATGCTGCTGTCGCCGATTTTCGGCGCCCGCAGTTCGCTGTATACGATTTATTTCATCATTCTGCTGAGCGCCTCGATGCTTTCACAGATTGAAACACGTCCGGCCGAACCGCTGATTCTGGTGATGATCTGCGGCGCGCTGTGTGCGACAAAAGCGCTGCAATGGCAAACCAAATACAATCAGGTGGCGCAGGTGCAGCAACAGCGGGAGGCGATTCTGCAGTATTATCGCGAACATCCGGAAGATGAGGAAGCCTGGATTCCGCGCATGCCGCCGATGAGCATTCATTCCGCCGATATCGAAGAGGGCGACGACTATCATATGCGGACGTTCAAGGAGTATTACGGCTTACCGGAATCGACGACGCTGATTTTCTACTACCTGGACAATTATGCGGATCAGTAAACGGAAAGGAGGCGGACGATGAGCGTACTTCGCCAAATCAAAACCGACTGGCTGTCGCGCGGAGTACCGGCAGCGCTGCTGCTGGTCATCGTCGCCGGACAGCCATGGCTCGATCTGGACAGCTGGATCTACCCTTTTCTTGACCGTTACGGGCTGCCCCGGCCGTCCACGATCATTCGCTATCTCGTCGTTCCGGCGCTGATTCTGTGGTGTTTTTACCGCTTTGACCGTCATCGCGGCAGAACGCTGGCGGTAGGTGGGGTCAGCGCGGCAGTGCTGACCGTGTATTTTTTCTTTCATCATCAGCTGGCCGCTCAGGCTGCCGGTCTGCTGAATCTGACGGAAAATTTCCGCTATTCTCTGTTTCAGGAGGCGATGTATTGCCTGACGCTGCTTTTGCCCTACGGTCTGATTTATTTTTTTGTTCATGTCCGGTTTGCGCCGCGAGTCTTTCGTCAGGTGTGCGCGGTGCTGTCCGCTTCGGTTTCGCTGCCGATAGTGATCAGCGATCTGTTTGTTTTCGGGCAATCCACCTATCTGGGCATGACGCAGGCCAATTTCCTCAGCTGGTTCAGCGGTCTGGGGGAAACGGTGGAACCGCGGCAGCTGTCCTGCAAGTTTTTCTTCATTGAAGGCAACACGATCGGGATTCTGCTGTTCATGCTGCTGCCGCTGTTGTATTTCTATTTTGCCGACAGTCAGGGACGGAAGGAAAAACTGGGCTGGGGCGCGCTGATCGTGACGCAGAGTCTGGCGATGCTGATGCTGTCCACCCGGGTGGCGGCTTTGGGAACTGTCCTGATTCCCGCCGTTTTTGCCGTTATTGTTCTGCTGGATGCGCTGGCGCTGCGTCATGGCTCTGTGAACAAAGCCGTGCTGGCGCTGTGCGCGGGAGTCGGACTGAGCTGTCTTGCCATCCTGCCCTTGACCCCCGCCATTGGCAATCAGCGCGTGGATGCGCAGAGCAATGAACTGCTGAAAGAACAGGACGCGCTGCTGCAGCAGGGAATTGAGCAGTATGGGCAGCGGCTGCAGATGGACCCCGATTCCCCGGCTTACCGTCAGTTCTGTCTGGATCTGTTTGAACAGTACGGTATTGAATACCGGCTGATCTCCAGCCTGCCGCAGATGTATTATCTGGACTGGTACAGTTACCGGCAGGATCCGGTTTTCTGGAGCGATCTGCTGTTCAATGTGGAACTGGAACAGCGGATGGACGGCCGTCAGTTTCAGCGCTATTTCATGAATGTGAAATGGGATCAGGCGCCGGCCATGATGAAGCTGACCGGCATGGGCTATACGCCGCTGATGAACGGTTCCATTCTGCTGGAGCAGGATTTCTTCCAGCAGAAATACACGCTGGGATATCTGGGAGCGGCGCTGATGTGCGGTCCGTGGCTGTTATTGACACTGGGAGGAGCGGTGCTGGTGTTAGTGCGATGGAAACGCTGTCTGACGCTGTCGGTGATGAGCATGGCGATGGCGCTGTGCTGTGGGTTGTTTGCCGCGGTGTTCAGCGGGCATACGCTGGATCAGTTCATCACGACGATGCTGATGGCGATGCTGTGCGCGGAGCTGCTGAAGCAGGTCGTGTTCCAAAAGGAGAAAGGAGAGAACGCATGAAAAAACTGTTATGCAACCGCCGGCTGCTGAACGGAATGATTCTCGCTTTGATCGTGATTCAGCCGCTGATCGATCTGGATTCCCATCTGTACGGGTTTCTGGATCAGTTCGGGCTGCCGCGGCCATCCACGATCATTCGCTTTCTGGTGATTCCGGCGCTGGTGCTGTGGACCTTTTTCCTGAAGGAACGCCACAAGAAGCGTACGCTGATTTTCGCCGGGCTGATTGCGGTCTGTCTGGGCGTGTATTTTGTGCTGCATTGCCGTCAGAGCAGCGCGATCGCCACGCAGCTGTATCTGACGCCGAATTTCTTTTTTCAGCTGTCGAGGGAAGTGACCTACTTTCTGACGCTGATTGTGCCTTATGGAATGATTTACTGTTTCACTCATCTGCATATCAGCGAACCGGTTCTGCGCCGGATAACGATCGCGCTGTCCTGTCTGAGCGCGGTGCCGATTTTTCTGGGCGATTTGTTTGTCTTTGGCGAATCGACCTATGCCGGGATGACGCAGGCCAACTTCTTCAGCTGGTTTCTTGGCATTTACGCCGATCCGTCCCGCCTGCATCCGCGTCAGCTGGCGTCCAAGTTCTTCTTTGATGAAGGCAATACCGTCGGTATTCTGATGTTCATGCTGCTGCCGCTGCTGTATCTGTTTCTGCAGCGCAGCAAAACCCGTCTGCAGCGCTGGGGGCTGGGGGCGCTGATCGCCGTTCACAGCATGGCGATGATCATTCTGTCCACCCGGGTCGCCGCCTTTGGCAGCGCACTGATTCCGCTGTGCTTTCTGATTCTGTTATTGTTTGTATCGCTGGTGATGAAACAGCAGAAACTGCAGAAGGGCATGGTGCTGTTCTGTCTGGGAATGGCGCTGGGCTGCGGACTGGTGCTGACGCACTCGCCGGCGATCATCAATCAGCAGATCGATTCCGGCAACACGGCGATTCTGCTGGAGGACGATTATATGCGCCAGGAGGCCATCGGCGCGCTGGAAAACGCCGGTGAACAGAAAAACGACGAATTCTACCGTTATATGTTTGAACAGTACGGGATCCGCGCCAATCTGATGGCCAGCGTGCCGACGCAATATTACATGGAATGGTATCATTACACCGCCGATCCGAAATTCTGGATTGACGTGATGAACCTGCCGCTGGAACAGCGGGTCAGCGGCCGTCAGATCGAACAGATTTTCATGGATTACAAATGGGCGGAACTGTCCTCTTCCCAGAAACTGTTGGGACTGGGATATTCCACCTTCAATAACGGTTCCATTCTGCTGGAAAAGGATTTTGCCCAGCAGAAATACACGATGGGCATCATCGGCTGCGTCTTGACCGCCTTGCCGTGGCTGATCATCACGGCGGTGGGCGCGGTACTGGTGCTGCTGAAGTGGAAAAAACTGCTGCGGCTGGATGTGCTGACCTATGCGATGGCGCTGGTTGCCGGACTGGCCTCGGCGTACATCAGCGGTCATGTCATCGATCAGTTTCTGACGACGACGATGCTGGCCTTGCTGGTGGCGCTGCTGTTGAACGCGGTGATGGCGGCCTATGGAAAAGGCGGGGAGGAGCGCGCATGAAACCGATGCTTACGATGATCGTTCCGGTCTACAAAGCGGAAAAGACGCTGCGCCGGTGTCTGGATTCGCTGGTTCATCAGACGCTGCAGGACATGGAAATTCTGGTCATCAACGACGGATCGCCGGACGAAAGCCAGCGCATCATCGAGGAATACGCGGCCTGTTATCCGCAGATCCGTTACTTTGTCAAGGAAAACGGCGGCATTGCCAATACGCGTAATTTTGCGCTGGAGCGCGTGGAGGGCAAGTATTTCGGCTTTCTGGACAGCGATGATTACGCTGATGCCGCAATGTGTGAAAAGATGGTGGCCGCGGCGGAAAAGGCGCAGGCCCAGATCACCGTTTCTCACTTTGAATGGGTGTATCCGGATCATCGCCGGCTGGAAAAGGAAGGACCGTATGCGCCAGGCAAAGAGATGATGATTCAGCTGTTTGCGACGCTGTGGAACAAGATTTATCTGACCGAATGGGTACGCCGCAGTCCGCTTCGCTTTCCAGATGGTTACCGGTATGAGGACGCCTGCTTTCTGTATTGTATCGTTCCGCATGTGCAGCGACTGGCCTTTGTCGACGAGGCTTTTGTCAGCTATGTTCAGAATCCTGCCTCGATTACCCATACCAACAACCACGAAGTCAAAGACATGATCCACGTGTTTGAGGTGATTACCGAGACGTATCGTCAGGCGGGATTGTTTGAAGCGTATCATGATGAGCTGGAATATCTGCATATCAAGTTTTTCCTGGGCAATTCCTTTCTGCGCAGCGTGCAGATTGAAGACGCGCAGGATCGCCGGCAGACCATTCTGATGGGCTGGCGGCGTCTCAACGAGGTGTTTCCGCGATGGCGCCGCAACCGCTATCTGAAGACGCTGCCGGGAATGAAAAACCGGTATTTCCGCACGGTCGCCGGCTGGAACATATTGCTGTATGCGGCATTGTTTCATCGGCTGAAGAAATAAGGAGAGATCGCCATGCGCTTGTTTTTGACGCTGCTTTATCCGCTGCTCCTGATCGGAACGTTCGCTTTTCTTCTGGCGCAGCGGCCGATCCGCCAATGCGTTGTGCGTCACTGGAAAAAAATCGCGGTATTCGTCGCGTTTCAGCTGGTCGTCGTCAATGTGCTGCTGATTCTGCATCTGCGTCAGGAGTCGTTTATCACCTATTGGGATTTCGGCGGGTTTTACCGCAAAACGCTGGAGTTTGCCGATATGCTTCAGCGCTCGGGAGGCGAGGCCTGGGATAATCTGTGGACTTCGCTGAACTATGCGGAATATTCCTATCTGCCGGAATGTTTTCTGATGCTGCCGATGTCGCTGGTAGGCGACAGCTTTCCGCGTTTTGTCCTTGCGATGTTCAACGCGTTTCTGGTTCCGGCCAATCTTGTGCTGTTTGTGCTGTGGCTGATGATGACGGAATCGCTTGCGCGTCATCAGCGGGCGATTCGCTGCCTTGGCGCACTGATGCTGGTGTTGTTTTCCGGCAATCTGTATTCCATGGTGCTGGGATACATCGGCAGCAGCGGGTTATTGTGGATCAGCGCGATCCTGCTGCTGGTGTACAGCGGCGCTTTGAAGCGGATTCATCCGGCGGCGGATGGGTTTATCGGACTGGCTCTGCTTCTGACAGTACTTTTGCGGCGCTGGTTCGCCTACTGGGTCGTCTCCTTTTTTGTCAGTCTCGTTGTGGCCGAGCTTTTGCGGCAAGGGAGTGAGAAAAAATGGGACGCTCACGCCTGGCGCATTCTGCTGACCAATCTGTTTCTGTGCGGCATCCTCCCGCTGATCTTGCTGGTGACGGTGTTCCATCCGCTGTTTGTGACGATGACAACCTACGATTACGCACAGGCTTATTCCGTAGCCAAGGTTGACGGCCTGGGCGGTGTCGTGCTGTGGTTTGTGCAGTATTACGGCATTGTGGTGGTCGCGCTGGCGCTGTGGGGCTGGCTGAACGGGATTGGCCGCAGCCAGCGCCGGCAATTCAGCTGGGCCTGCCTGTTTCAGATTCTGATCAGCTGCGTTCTGTTCAATCAGGTTCAGAACATGGGCAGCCATCACTATTACATCATCAACATTCCGATGATGATCCTGATGCTGCAGGGGGCAGCGGATCTGGGTGAACGGCTAAGCCGAAAGGGATTGGCTGGTTGCGGCGCTGTGGTCTGCGCTTTGCAGATGCTGCTGTTGTCCCGGACGATTCTGTTTGCTCCTTCCTCAACGGCTGATCAGCTGCTGAAAAAAGCCGGTGCGCTGATCAGCGTTCCGTTTCCGGATCTGCGCATTCGTCATGACAACGATCAGATCCGTCAGCTGGCGCTGTTTCTGCAAACGACGCCGCAGGAATACGAATATGTGTATACGCTGTCCAATTCCGTTCTGTTTAACGACGACATGCTGTACAACGCCTTTCTGCCGCAGGATCTCAATCCGGTTCCCAATCTGATCACCGCCAGCGCCTATGATTACCGGGATGGGGTTCCGGCTCAGTTTTTCCAGTACTATTACATCGTGGTCGCCGATCCGATTCAGCTGCAGTTTGGCGAAGAAGGGCAGCGCTGCGTCAGCATCCTGGCGGATCTGATGCTGCATGATGAGCAGCTGAGACAGTATTATACGGTCGTACGCGAGGTGCAGCTGGATGAAGGGGTGCGGGTGCAGGTTTTCCGGCGTATCGAACAGATTCCCAATTCGCTCCGTCAGCGGATCAGCGACATGTACCGGCAGATTTATCCGGATGATCCGCAGCTGTATACCTTTGAAATGCTGCCGGAATAATGTGAAATCGTGTGAAAATTAACGGAAATATGACAATTTCGGAAATGATTTGTACTCGGCGGTTTTTTATTCTATAATATGATGGAGTTTTTGGAGGTCGAATATGGAGAAGCTTTCAGTTGTAGTTCCCTGCTACAATGAACAGGAGACGGTGAAAATCTTTTACCGCGAAGTCAGCCAGGTTCTGGAATCCATGAATGTGGAATATGAGATCCTGTTTATCAACGACGGTTCAAAAGACAACACGCTGTCGGAGCTGATTGAGCTTTACAACGAACATCGGGGAATTGTCAAGGTGATCGACTTCAGCCGTAATTTCGGCAAGGAAGGGGGACTGCTGGCCGGACTGGACAACGCTCAGGGCGATCTTGTCACCGTGATGGATGCCGATCTGCAGGATCCGCCATCCTATCTGCCGAAGATGCTGGAGGTCATGCGGACCCAGCAGGTGGATATCGTCGGAACACGACGGGTGAACCGCAAGGGCGAGCCGCCGATCCGGTCTTTTTTTGCCCGCAAGTTCTATCAGCTGATCAACCATTTCACCGAAGTGGAAATTGTGGACGGCGCCCGGGATTACCGGCTGATGACCCGTCAGGTTGTCGACAGCATTCTGTCGCTGCGTGAGTTTCATCGCTTTTCCAAAGGCATTTTTGCCTGGGTCGGCTACAAAACGGTGTATCTGGAGTATGAAAATGTGGAACGGGTGGCCGGGGAGACCAGCTGGTCTTTCTGGGGCCTGTTTGCCTACGCGGTGGAAGGCCTTGTCGCCTTCACGGTCGCGCCGCTTCGGATCGCGACAATCTGCGGCCTGGTCGTTTCGCTGTTTGCGTTTCTGTACATGATTTTCGTGTTCGGCAAAGCGCTGCTGTTCGGTGATCCGGTGGCCGGTTACCCTTCGATGGTCGTCATCATTCTTTTCCTCGGCGGAATCCAGTTGTTGAGTTTGGGAATTATTGGCGAATACCTGTCCAAAACGTATATGGAGGTCAAAAAAAGACCGAATTACATTATCAGAAAAAAATACGAATGATTCTCTAGGAGGTAAACATGACGATGAAAGAGAAGAAAGCCGGAAAACAGATCCGGAAGCGGAACCGTCAGGTTATCAATTTCATGATTGTGATCTCGGCGGCGCTGATCCTGGCGGTCGGATTCAACATTGTGCAGATCGCGCTGAAAGACAGCGGCGGCAGCGGAACGGTGATCGGACTGGACAGCGCGTCTTCCATGAAAAACGATCAATACACGATCGGCAACAACCCGACGCAGTTTCAGCAGGATGAATTCAAGAAGCTGACGGAAGCGCTGAATGCCGATGATCCGTATGCGATTACCGAGGGCGTTGTCCGTTCGTTTATCGCGGACTATTTTACCTGGACCAACAAGGACGGCAATTATGAAGTCGGCGGTTTGCAGTACATCTACGGACCGATGTACACGAGTTTCCAGGAACAGTCGCGCTGGGAATTCTATCAGGATCTGGATCTGTACATTTCGCAATATGGACGGGAAAATCTGCTGGAAGTTACGGATATCACGACTTCCGAGGTTGTCTATGCCGGCGAGTTTGAGCATTATTCCGGTGAAAAATATGAAGCCTACTACGTCGAGGCAACATGGAACTACAAACCGAGTACGGCTATCGACGTGGACAGCTTCCAGAAGACCGGTTATTTCACCGTCATCAACAATGACGGCCGTTATGAGATAGCCCAGTTCTTCGATCATTATGATTAAAGGGGGGAATTTCATGACGGACAAGAAAAAAAGAGGCAGACGGAATCTGTCCAATCTGAATCTGATTCTGGCTGCGCTGGCGGTGATCACAGACATTCTGATGGTGATCGGTATGATGAGCCTGACCCGTTACAGCACTTTGAGCAAGCCGGTATTCATTGCGATCAACGTGGTGGTACTGATCGTGCTGCTGGCGCTGAACGCGCTGATTGCCTACAACGCCGTGGCCATGCGGAAAAATCTTCTGACAGCGTCCGGCGTTGTGCTGGTGGTGGCGCTGGTGCTGGGAATTGGCGTCGTTTACGTATCGACTCGCGTCAACAGCAACATTGACCGTATTATTGATACCGGAACGACCAGTGAAAAGGTAGAGGTTTCCTTTGTCGTCTATTCGGAAGACGGAAACTATGCGATCAACGATACCAGTGAGCTGGATGGCAAGCTGTTCGGTATTCTTTCCGATACTACGGATCAGGTTGGGTATGTGCTGCCGAAGGCGGAACTGGAAAACCTGGGCATCAATGTAACTTATAAGGAATATGAGGACTACAATTCCTTGCTGCTGGCGTTGTTTTCCGGCGAGGTAGATGCCGCAGCGCTGCCAAGCAACTACGTCGCGATGTTTGAGGTCAACGACGGTTATGAGGAATTTCTGGCCAATACCAAATCGATTCTGACTTTTGATGAAAACATCACGGTCACTACGGAAACGGGCAGCGACAAGGATGTAACCAGCGAACCGTTCACCGTGCTGATCATCGGTACCGACGAGGGACGCTCGGATGCGCTGATTCTGGCTTCGTTCAATCCGATCAGCATGCAGCTGACGATGACTTCCATCGCCCGCGACAGCTATGTGCCGATCGCCTGCTATTCCGGCAATTCTTCGGATAAGATCAATCATGCCCGTACCCGCAGTCGCCAATGTACGATTGATACGGTAGAAGATCTGATGGATATCAACATTGACTTCTATTTTGAAAGCAATTTTGCCGGCCTGGTCGATATGGTTGATGCGGTGGGGGGCATCATCATCGACAACCCGTACGAGTTCGTCGGCCAGGAGTCCGACAACCGCGGCAAATACACCGTCTGGGTTCCGGCGGGCGTTAACCGTCTTAATGGCGAACAGGCGCTGGCTTATGCCCGTGAGCGTCATCTGTACGCCACCGGAGATATTCAGCGGCAGTCCAACCAGCAACAGGTGATCCAGGCTTTTTTGACGGAGGCCATGAAGTTGACGGATGTCAACAAGGCACTGGCAATTCTGGATGCGGCTGGCGATAATGTATCGACCAACTTTACAATAGATCAGCTGATCAGTCTGTTCAATTACTGCACCCAGAAGATGAACCGCAGCTACGTGCAAAATGCCAATGTCATCAACATTGTCGGCTCCCGGGTTACCGGATACGGGTCGTCCATCTGGAATGAAAGCATGCAGCTGAGCCTGTATATTTACCGGCTGTATGAAGGATCTCTGGCGGATAATCGGGCAGCTATTGAGCGCAATATCAATCTGGATTCTGAAATTACAGCGACCAAGGCGATTTCCTTCAGTATCAACTGGGTCTTTACGGCACCAACGATATCCAATGAGACATATTCTGAACAGATTATCGTCGATGAGACGCCGGATATCGTGCTTAATTTCACAGGTCAGCAACTCTCGGAAGTGCAGGCCTGGGCAGCGCAGCGCGGCATTACCGTTCACGTTAATAAGGTTTATCCGGGACAGGAAGGTTATATGGAATCGTATGCGGAAAATACCGTCATTGATCAGAGTGTCCGCGCCGGCATCAAAGTCTCCAATATTTCGGAAATCACGGTCAGCGTCATCACTCATGAGGGAGCAACGCTCAATTGTCCGGCCAATTCCACTTATGATGCCGCTCAGAATGCCTGCGTCTGCAATGAGGGTTTTTATGCGAAAAACGATGAGGACCTGAATCCGGGCGGAGTAGGCTGCGTGGCCAATCCGACTGCAACGCCGTCGCCAAGCCCAACGCTGACTCCGACGCCGTCAAATCCTTCAACTCCGACGCCAAGCCCGACGCCATCGGACCCGGCTACACCGAATCCAACCCCGTCAGACCCAGCCACGCCGGATCCAACTCCATCAGATCCAGCTACACCGGATCCAACCCCGTCAGATCCAGCTACACCGGATCCGACGCCATCGGAGGATGTGCCTGTCAACGATCCGGAGTCGACGCCGGAGAACGCGCTGCCAGAGAACTCGCAGGCGTCGCCGGAGTCCTGAACAGCCGGAGAATACAGCAAAGCGGCAATCAGCGCGGTTGCCGCTTCTTCTTTAACAGGCATGGCCGGTACTGAAAACGGACTCAAAGTATTTCCTCGTATCAGGAAACATGCTAAAATAGGATAGAAATCAGGAGGACTTCTATGAAAGGAATCATACTTGCCGGCGGCAGCGGAACCCGGCTTTATCCGCTGACCAAGGTGACGTCCAAGCAGCTGCTTCCCGTCTATGACAAGCCGATGATCTATTATCCGCTGTCCACGCTGATGCTGGCGGGGATCCGGGAGATTCTGATCATTTCCACACCGCAGGATCTGCCCAACTTTGAACGCCTGCTGGGAACGGGAAGTCAGTTCGGAGTACATTTTGAATACAAGGTTCAGCCCTCTCCGGATGGGCTGGCGCAGGCGTTCATTCTGGGAGAGGAATTTATCCGGAATGAGGATGTCTGTCTGATTCTGGGGGATAATATCTTTCATGGCAACCATTTCAGCGAGATGCTGGAGAAGGCGAAAAACAATCGCGGCCGGGCGACGATTTTCGGACAGTATGTTCAGGATCCGCAGCGCTTCGGCGTCGTCGAATTTGATCGCAGCGGCAGGGTGCTTTCGCTGCAGGAGAAGCCGGCGCAGCCGCGTTCCAATTACGCCGTTGTCGGACTGTATTTTTACGATAACCGGGTAGTGGAATTTGCGAAGAGCCTGAAACCTTCCGAGCGCGGCGAGCTGGAGATTACCGATCTGAATCAGATGTATCTGGACAGGGGCGAGTTGGATTGCGTGGTGTTTGGCCGCGGGTTTGCGTGGCTGGATACCGGGACGATCCGCTCTCTGGCGCAGGCCAGCAATTTTGTTCAGACGGTGGAAGAGGTTCAGGGAATCAAGATTTCGGTGCCGGAAGAAATCGCATATTACAATCACTGGATTGACCAGCGGCAGCTGATGCAGGCGGCGGAAGCTTATGGCAAATCCCCGTATGGGGATCATCTGCGCATGGTGGCCTCCGGTAATCTGATGACAAGCTACAACAGGTAAAGGAGTACGGATGAAAGTAATTTTTATAGGCTGCGGCTATCTGGGCATGAATCTGTCCGCTCAGCTGCGCGAGGCTGCCACAGTGCAGACAATCGGTTTACCGGGCCCCTATGCGCCGTATTGCGCGGATTTTCTGGCGGTGGACGCTTTTGATGAGCGGGATCTGGACCGGGTGGACTTCCGGGATGCGGTGGTCGTCGATACGATTTCCTTATTGCCCAACAACGCCAAAAGCGATGATGAGGATGCCATGCTGCAGCACATCGGACAGCGGTACAGTTTTCTGTTACAACAGCTGAAACAGCGCAAGGCGGCGCAGCTTGTCTTTTTGTCCAGCGGCGGGACGGTATACGGCAACGCGCAGCAGCCGATCTGTGAAGAAGCGCCGCTGCATCCGGTCAGCCTTTATGCCCGCAGCAAGGTTCTGTGCGAACAGCTGATCCAAAACAGCGGTCTGCCATGGCTGATTTTGCGGCTGGCCAATCCGTATGGCGGATATCAGCTGACGAATAAACGCCAGGGAGTCATTCCGACGGCCATTGAAAAAATTCTGGCTCACGAGGAATTTGAGATGTGGGCTTCCCCCTACAGCTCACGGGATTATCTGTACATCGACGATTTCGCTCAGGCACTGCGGCTGCTTCTGCGCCGGAGGATCGTCAACCAGATCGTCAATATCGGTTCGCAACAGGCGACCAGTCTGGATCAGATTCTGGGTATCATTCAGCGTCAGACCGGTTTGGCGCTGGCAATCCGTCATATCCAAAGCGAGGTTCCGCTGGTCGATCAAATCGTGCTGGATATCGGAAAACTGCGGCGGCTGACCGGATTTGAGGTTCGCGTCAGTCTGGAAGAGGGTATTGCCCGGGAGATCAGCCGGATCCGGGCGCAACGGAAAGGAAGAGAAGAATGAAACTTTGCATTACCGGAGGAGCCGGTTTCATCGGCGGCAACTTCGCTCATTACTGGGTGAATACCTATCCTGAAGATCGGGTCGTCGTGCTGGATCTTTTGACGTATGCCGGCAATCTGCAGACACTGCAGCCGATTCTCGACCGGCCGAATGTTCGTTTTGTCCGGGGGGATATCCGCGACCGTCAGCAGGTGGAAGCGCTGTTTGAACAGGAACATTTCGACGCGGTCGTCAATTTTGCCGCCGAGACGCATGTCGACCGGTCGGTAGAGGATCCGGAGGTCTTCATCTCGACCAACATCATCGGAACGCAGGTGCTGATGGACGCCTGCCGCAAAACCGGAGTCAGCCGCTTTCATCAGATTTCCACCGATGAGGTGTACGGGGATCTGCCGCTGGATCGGCCGGATCTGTTTTTCACGGAACAGACTCCAATCCACGCTTCCAGTCCTTACAGCGCGGCCAAAGCCGGCGCGGATCTGCTGGTGCAGGCCTATCATCGGACGTTCGGGCTGCCGGTGACCATTTCCCGCTGTTCGAACAATTACGGACCGTATCATTTTCCGGAAAAGCTGATTCCGCTGATGATCACCCGGGCGCTGGCGGATCAGAGCCTGCCGGTGTATGGCAACGGGGCCAACGTCCGCGACTGGCTGCACGTTTCGGATCATTGCACGGCGATCGATCTGATTCTGCGTCATGGCCGGGTTGGTGAGGTATACAACATCGGCGGTCACAATGAAAGAACCAATCTGGAAGTGGTCAGAACGATTCTGAAGGCGCTGAACAAACCGGAAAGCCTGATTCATTTCGTCAAGGACCGGCCGGGGCATGATCTGCGCTATGCGATCGATCCGACCAAAATTGAAACCGAGCTGGGATGGAAACCGCAGTATACGTTCGATACCGGAATCCTGCAGACGATTGACTGGTATCTGACTCATCGCGACTGGTGGGAGCGGATTCTGCAGGGAGAATACCAGGATTATTATCGTCAGATGTACAAGGACAGACCATAGGAGGAAGACAACAATGAAACCTGAAGTCATCGTGATCGGCGCCGGTTTTGCCGGCAGCGTCATGGCGGAGCGTTATGCCCGGGATGGCGGCAAGCGGGTGCTGGTGCTGGAAAAACGTGCTCATATCGGCGGCAACATGTACGATTACATCGATGAAAACGGTGTGCGCCGGCATCAGTACGGTCCGCATATTCTGCATACCAATTCCAGGGAAGTGATCGATTATCTTTCACAGTTCACCGACTGGTATCCGTATCAGCATCGGGTGCTGGGATTAATCAACGGCGTTGTAGCGCCGATTCCGTTCAATCTGACATCGATTGAACGTTCCTTCCCCAAGGAAAAAGCCGACCGGCTGAAACAGCTGCTGATCGACGCTTACGGAATGGAGAAGAAAGTACCGATTCTGCAGCTGCGCCAGCATCCGAATCCGGAGCTGAACGAGCTGGCGGAATATATCTATGAACATGTCTTTCTGTATTACACGATGAAGCAGTGGGGACAGACGCCGGAGGAAATTGATCCGGCGGTTACCGGCAGAGTGCCGGTTCACATTTCCTGGGATGACCGGTATTTCCAGGATACCTATCAGATGATGCCGCTGCATGGATTTACCGGTATTTTCGAAAACATGCTGAAGCATGAAAAGATTGAAGTGCGGCTGAATACTGACGCCAAATCGTGTCTGAAGGTGGATCTGGAGCATCATCGCATTCTGTTTGAAGGCGAAGAGTTTACCGGGCCGGTGATCTTTACCGGTGCGATTGACGATCTTCTGGATTATCCGCTGGGTGAGCTGCCGTACCGTTCGCTGGAGTTTGAAATTCAGACGCATCCGGATACGTATCAGCAGGCGGCGACGGTGAATTATCCGACCCCGGCGGCACAGCATCCGTTTACCCGGATTACTGAATACAAGCTGCTGATGCCTGCGTCAGAGCAGCCGCAGGCGACGACGATCGCCATCGAACTGCCGATGGCCTACCATCACGATGCCCCGCGTGGCAACATTCCGTATTATCCGATTGCCAGGGAAGACTGCCGTCGTCAGTATGAGGCCTATTGCGAGCTGATCAGACCGATCTCCAATCTGCTGCTGCTGGGCCGGCTGGCGGAGTATAAGTATTACAACATGGACGCCATCATCGCCAAGGCGCTTCAGTGTTACAATTCAGGGAAACTGCGGTAAGATTCGCAGTTTTCCTGTTTTTATGATATACTGACAAAAGGTGATTTTATGGATAGAAAAATACTGCAGAATTATTTTTATAATATCCTCTATCAGCTGCTGGTCGTGCTGGCGCCGCTGATCACGGTGCCGTATGTAACCCGTACGCTGGGAGCGACGATGCTGGGAATCAGCGACTGGACCGGCAGCAACGTGCAGTGGTTTGTGTTATTTGGGGTGATGGGAGTTTCCATCTACGGTAATCGGGAAATTGCCCGGGTGCGGGATGACCGGCAGGTGATGTCGCGGACCTTTTTCGAGATTTTCACGATGCAGTTTCTCAGCATGTGCGCCTCGGCGCTGGTGTACTTCCTCTATCTGTTTACCCTGGAGGATTCAGTACGGATTTACGCTACGATTCAGGCCATTTCCCTGTTGTCGGTAGCGTTGGATATCACCTGGTTTTTCTATGGGGTGGAAGATTTCAAAACGGCTTCCATCCGCAACATGATCATCAAGATTCTGGGAATTGCGCTGATTTTTCTGTTTGTCAAATCACCGCAGGATCTGGCGCTGTTTATTACGATTAACGCCGGTTCCGGCATCATCGGTCAGCTGATCATGTGGCTGCAGCTGAAGCAGTATGTGCAGTTTGTGCCGATGTCGCTGAAAGGGGTGCTGCGGCATTTCAAGCCGAATCTGATGTTGTTCATTCCGCAGATTGCCACCAGCATTTATACGATGCTTGATGTGTCGATGCTGGGATATCTGTATCACGACGTCAGTCATGTCAGCTTTTACAATCAGGCGCAGCGGTTCATCAAGATGTTTCTGTTTTTCATTACCTCCATCGGCAGCGTTATGCTGCCGCGGATTGCCAACATCCATGCCAAGGGAAGGACGGACGAAGTGCTGCGTTTTCTGAGAACCACGCTGCGCATGGCGCTGTATCTGGCCATTCCGATGATCGCCGGCATCATTGCGTTAATGCCGTATTTCATCGGCTGGTTTCTTGATGAAAGCTATCAGATTGTCACGCCGATGATCATCATGACCACGCCGATCATCCTGTTCATCTCCCTGAGCAATGTGTTTGGCACGCAATATCTGCTGCCGATCGGACGGACGAAGGAATATACCCGTTCGGTTGTGATCGGAGCCCTGACCAATTTCTGTCTTAACGCGCTGCTGATGCCCTCGCTGGGCGCATTCGGCGCGATCATCGGCTCGGTCGTCGCGGAATTCATGGTGACGTTGTCGCAATGGCTGACGATCCGCGGAACGCTGAATCTGGGCTTCCATCTGCGCGAGGTTGTCAAGTATGTCATTGCCAGCGTGATCATGATGGTGCCGGTGCGGCTGATCGGTGAGGCGATGGGCGCCAGCTTTCTGACCAACGTATTGCAGATTCTGGCTGGCGTGAGCGTTTACTTCGTTCTTCTGACACTGATGAAGGACGAATTTCATATGAATCTGATCCATAAAGGACTGGATCAGCTGAAAGAGGTGAGAGGCCGTGGCTGAGATCAGCGTGATTGTACCGGTCTACAACGTCGAGGATTATCTGGAAAAATGCCTGGATTCGCTGCTGAATCAGACGATGACGGATTTTGAAATTCTGTGCGTGGACGACGGATCTACCGACCATTCCAACGAAATTCTGTACCTGTATCGAAACCGGGATCCGCGGATCCGGATTCTGGAAAAAACCAACGGCGGTCTGTCGGATGCCCGCAATTACGGCATGAAGGCAGCTAGCGCGCCGGTAGTCATGTTTGTCGATTCCGATGATTTTCTGGAGCCGCAGGCGCTGGAAAAAGCGTATGCCCGGATGAAGGAAACCGACGCGGACATGGTCATCTTTGACGTCTATCAGTATTTTATGAAGACTGGCAAAAAGGAGATCATCGCCAATCAGTATCGCGGCGAGAGAACCTACTCGCTGCAGCAGAATCCGGAACTGATGACCCGCATTCTCAACTGCGCCTGGAACAAGATGGTGCGGCTTTCGCTGTTTACCGATCATCAGATTGAATATCCCAAAGGTTATCTGTATGAGGATCTGGGCACAACCTACAAGCTGGTGCTGAAGGCGCGTAAAATTGCCTTCGTCAATGAGCCGCTGTATGATTATCTGGCAGATCGTCCCGGCAACATCACGCAGAGCTTTGACCGCAAAGCTTATCACATACTCGATATGTCCCGGGAAATTCTCGATTATTACCGCGCTGAAGGGGTTTTTGAACAGTATCGCGAAGAACTGAAGTTTCTGGTCTGCGTCAACATCATCGAGAACCTGAAGAAAACGCGCAATGTCCGCGATCGCCGGCTGGTCAATGAATACATCGATGCCTGCTTCGCGTTTATCCGTACTCAATTTCCGGATTATCCGCAATGCCGGTATCCGATTCGCCGTCAGAAACATGACTGGATTTACATGCGTCCGGCGACGCTGAAGCTGTATCTGAGCGTCCGCAAACTGCTGCATCGCTGAGGCAAAGGAGAACTGTATGACTAAAGTAACCGTGATCGTTCCGATCTACAACGTTGAAGAGTATGTTGCCCAATGTTTCGATTCCCTGCTGCGGCAGACTTTTGAGGACTTCGTCGTCTTTGCCGTCAACGATGGTTCCCCAAAAAACGAACAGGCCATCATCGATGAGTATGCCGCCCGCTATCCGCACAGGATCATTCCGATCCGCAAACAGAACGGCGGATATGGCTCGGTGCTGCAGCTGGCCATCGCCCAGGCGCAAAGCGAGTATTTCCTGGTCTGTGATCCGGATGATACGCTGAGCCCCGACGCGCTGGCAACCTTGGTTTCTCTGGCGGAGGAGCAGCAGGCTGATCTTGTGATCGGCGCCAAAACGCTCGTCTATTCCGACGGATCGCCATCGCAATACGATCCGGCTTACAACCGCCGGTTTGCTACTCTGACGCCGGGAAAGTGTGTGGAACGGGGCAGCGCGCAGTTTGAGGATCTGTTGTTTGTCGATCCTTCACCGCATGCCAAGCTGTATCGCCGCAGTCTGGCCAGCGCCATTCGTTTTCCGCAGAAAATCGGTTATACCGATAATCTTCTGTTCTATATCAGCCTGCTGAATGCTCAGCGGGTTGTGTATACCGACGCGGCCTGCGCGTTCTATCTGATCGACAGAGCCGGCAACACGATGACGGATCTGAAACCGAAGGTGATCGACGCGCATGCCGAAGTGTTTATGGCTGTATTGGATCAGGCGCAGTCCTGCCGCGAGGTGCCGGCGTTGTTTTACTATCGGATTTATGAAGCGTTCAAGTTTTCCTTTTATCAGCTGCGCCGGATCCAGGGATCCTCACAGCAGAAACAGCAGCACGGCTGGGTGCTGTATGAACTGGTGAAAAAGCTGATGCCTTACCGGGCGCAGATTCTGGCCGGACAGAAAAAATACGGCTACAGCGGACGCGGAGAACAACTGAAGGACCGGCTCATTCTGACGCCGGGGGTTTCCCGGACGGTGTATGGCCGCTGGATGAAAGAAGTGTGCGGCAGCTGAAAGACTTCGACAGGAGGAATGTGAATGAAACCTGAGATCACGGTGATCGTTCCGGTCTACAACGTGGAACGCTATCTCGATCAGTGCCTGGATTCCCTGCAGCGTCAGACTTATCCGAACCTGCAGGTGCTGATCGTCAACGACGGCAGCACAGACCGTTCACCTCAGATCGCCTGGCAGCGGGTACAGCAGCGGCCTGACCGCTTTTGTCTGCTGCAGAAACCCAACGGCGGTCTGTCGGATGCCCGCAATTTTGCGATTCCCTATGCCACTGGCGAGTGGATCGGCTTTCTGGACAGCGATGACTATGCGGATCCGGATTACTATGAGAAGATGGCTGAGCAGATGGCCAAGGGCATGGATGTAGTCGTTTCCGATATCGAGTATTTTTACGAAGACGGCCGGCAGCCGTGGCGGATGCAGGGACTGAATCCTCATGCGTTTTCTTCAGTGCAGCGGCAGGCTTTTCTGTCGCCGATGTTTGCCTGGAACAAGCTGTACCGGGCGTCGTTGTTTACAGAACAGGGATTTCGTTATCCGACGGGAACCTGGTATGAGGACATTCCGGTGACGATGCCGATTTTCGCACTGAGCAGTCATATCGGTTACCAGAAAGAAGCGCTGATTCATTACCGCCAGCGTCCGGGATCGATCATGTCGGAAACGGCCAGTCAGCGGCTGAAGGAAATCTTTCCGGTCATGCGGCAGGTCCGCGATCAGTTTCATCAGATGGGGATCGAGCAGAAGTATGCGCAGGAGCTGGAATATCTGCACATCGAACATCTGCGGCTGTACGGGATGTTCCGTTTTCTGCGCTCGCCGCTGAGCCGGGAACTGTATGCGATGTCCCAGCAGGTCATGCGGGAGCACTACCCGCACTGGCATCGTAATCCGTATCTGCGCCAGCTGAGCTGGAAAAACCGGGTTTTTCTGCGGACGATGAACGCCGCGACATTGCCGCTGTACCGGCGGTTGATCCGATGAGGGAGGGAAGCGAATGCGGACTCGATATTCTTTTTACAATTTCCTGGTCAGTCTGATTACCAGCGTTGCGCTTCCGGTCTTCGGCTTCATCAAGGTCAGGATGTTTATCGATCTGTACGGCAGCGATCTCAACGGTCTGCAGCTGACGATCATGAACGTCATCACCTTTCTCAACGTGTTTGAGCTGAGCTATTCGCTGGCTTTTAGGCAGCTGCTGTTTCAGCCGCTGGCCCGCGGCGACCGGCAGAAAGTGCTGTCGATCTATCATGGCGCGGTGAAAATTTTTCGTATTACCGGAGTCGTGGTTCTGGCAGCCGGTGCGATAGCGGCGCTGTTGTTTCCGATGTTTGCCCAGTCGCCGCTGAGCTATGGCGAAACGGTGACGATGTTTCTCATTCTGTGCGTGCCGTTTGGGATTTCCTATTTTCTGATGGGCCCCAATTTCGTCATCATCGCCGATCAGAAAGAATACAAGATCAATATCTGGATTCAGACGATTGCGATTGCGCGCATGGTGCTGATGGTGATCGTCATCCTGTTGCGGCTGCCTTACATCATCATTTTCCTGATCGAAGGGCTGCAGGTGCTCATCGCCAATATCACTGCCCGTCAGATTGCGCTGAAGAATTATCCGTGGCTGAAAGAGAAAGGACCGTTTGCGCCGGATACCTCTTTCCGCCAGAATGCCCGTTATACTATCGTGCAGCGTCTGTCAACGCTGGCGACCAACAACACCGATAACCTGGTGATCACCTATTTCATGGGGTATACGATGACCAGTGTATATGGTTCCTACAGTTATCTGACCGAATCGGTATCCAAAATCATCAATTCCGCGATCACCTCGCCGATCAACAGCTTCGGCAACCTGTTCAACGATCAGGGCGCGGATTCCTACAGCGTATTTACCGAGTTTTTCAATTTTGCCGTGTACATTGCGTCAATTATCGGCGTCTGTATTTTCGTGGTGATCGGCCGCTTTGTCCTGATCTGGATGAAGATGCGGCCGGAGTATTCGGTGACGCTGTTTATCGCCTTTCTGTTTGCGATCAACATTTTCTATATGACGATGCGGGAGCCGATCATCATCTGCCGCGATGCCAACGGTCTGTTTCGCGACGCCCGCGGCAATGCGTATCTGCTGGCGATTTCCAAGGTGGTGCTGTCCATTGTGCTGATTCAGCCGCTGGGGATTGCCGGGGTCTTGCTGGCGACGATGGTGACCAACTGGACGGTGGATTTTCTCTACAATCCGGTACTGGTCTACCGTAAGGTCTTTCATCTGAATCCGCTGCGCTATTACAAAATGGTTTTCTCCCGGCTGGCGGTGGCGGCGGTGGTCGGGGTGGCCGCCTATGGCGCGTGGCAGACGCAGCAGGCGTTTGTGACTTCTTCAACGCTGCATTTTCTGATCGCCTGCGTCGTTCTCGGGCTGATTGTCTTCGCCGTTTTCACGGTGATTTACTGGTGCTGCTATGCTTCGTTCCGCAAGCTGATCCGCCGCGGCTGGCGGCTGATCCGCAATCGGATGGAAAAGGCATGAATAAAAAAACGGAAGGCAACGCTGCATGATGGCAGAGAGGTTGTCTTCCGTTTTCTGTTGGTCCGAAAACCGGTCAGTCCTGTTTGTGAATCTCTGTTTTCACTGTCTGATCCGGACTGTGGACGTCAGGACGGACGACGATCTGATCCTGCAGAAACAGCCGGATCAGCGCCAGCACTTCCTGACAGACCCCTTCATCTTCAAACAGCACGTGATGTCCGTTTTCAAGGGTGAACATCTGTTTTTGCGCTGAAGGAATTCTGGCAAAGGCATAGCGGGCGCTCTGCACGGAAACGATGGAGTCTTCGCTGCCATGAATCAAAAGCACCGGACAGTGCAGTTGGGCGGCATAGGGACGAAACCGGCTGACCACATCCAAAAGCGTCTGATAGAAGGGAGAAGGCAGACCATTGAAATTGGCCAGATCCTGCGGGGACTGCAGATGCGCAAACTGATGCAGCACGGTGTTCAGCACGTTGCCGGTATTTTTCAGATTCAAAAGATCAAACGCCGGTGAAACAAGGATCAGCTTGCGTACAGGCAATTGGGAAGCAACCCAGCAGGCGATCACCGCGCCCATGGAAAATCCGCCCAGAATGATTTCGCGGCCTTTCAGCAGCTGCCGCTCGACGGCAGCCAGCGCCCGGTTGGCCCACAGAATGCCATCGCTGTCCCGCGCATCCGTCGGATCAAACAGATCCGGCATCAGAATGTCCATATCCTGCTGAAAAGCCTGGCGTAGGCTGTCCAGTTCGGCTGTCCGTTTCTGTCCGAAACCGTGAAGAAACAACAGCAGTGGTGGGGGTGTCTGGTTGTTGAGCATGGTTTTCCTCCTGATTTTGAATTCATTATATCATGGAAGAGGCGTTTTTGGGGTTTCTGTGATAGAATAGAGAACGGGAAAAGGGAAGGCTAGGAAAGGAAGGAAAAACAGAGTGAATTTCAGCAGCAAAGTCGACGTAGTCATCATCGGAGGAGGCATCGGCGGATTGATGTGCGCTTACCGCATCGCCGAAAAGCGGCCGGATCTTCAGGTGCTTCTTCTGGAGCGGGGGCAGGATCTGCAGCATCGCCGCTGTCCGATTCTCAACGGCAAAACAGAAAAATGCCTGCAATGCGATCCATGCGCGATCATGGAGGGAATTGCCGGCGCCGGAGCGTTTTCTGACGGCAAGTATATCATTTCCACTGAATATGGCGGCTGGCTGCCGGATTTCATGCCGGCTTCGCAGGTCATGGAGTACATTGAGCAGGCCGACAGTATTCTGATGCGTTTTGGCGCACAGCAGGAACGGTTTATCCCGGATGATGAGCTGAAGCGGCTCTGCCTGCGCTATGATCTGCACATGCAGCAGGCGCAGCTGAAGCATCTGGGAACCGACGCCAATTACCGCACGATGATGCGGCTGGTGGAAGAGCTGCGCAGCCGGGTTCAGATCGCAACGCTGTGCACGGTGACGGACGTCAGCCGCGATAGCCATGAGGTGTTCTTTACCTGTCAGGGACAAAAGCACAGCGTGAAGGCAGACAAGATCGTCTTTGCGGTCGGCCGTGCCGGCAGCCGGATGTTTCTGGACTGGTGCCGCCGTCATCAGGTTTCCTGCACCAACAATCAGGTGGATATCGGCGTACGGGTGGAATTGCCAGCCATGGTCTGGGAGCACTTTTCTTCCCGCGTTTACGAACCGAAGATTCTTTATCGCTCCAAGGCGTATGGCGATGTAACCCGCATGTTCTGTTTCAATGAGCGGGGCCAGGTTGTGACGGAGAATACCGACGGGGTTCTGACGGTCAACGGACATGCGTACAAGGATCCGCAGAAAAAGACGCAGAATTCCAATTTTGCCCTGCTCAGTACGATCCGTTTCACCGAACCGTTCCGCGATCCGATCGATTATGCCCGGGATGTGGCTTCCCTGGCCAACAAGATTTCCGGCGGCAGCGTGCTGGTTCAGCGGCTGGGCGATCTGGAAAACGGCCGGCGTACGGATGAGAAGCGTCTACGGGCGTCAACGGTTCAGCCGACGCTGAAGGCGGTGCCGGGGGATCTCAGTCTGTGCATGCCGAAACGGCAGCTGGACAACATCATCGAAACGCTGCATGCCCTGAATCAGGTGGCGCCGGGGACGGCCAATGCCGATACGCTGCTGTATGGCGTGGAATGCAAGTATTATTCTGCCCGGCCGCAATGCACGAATTTTGAAATTGAAGGCTGTCCGGGAATCTACGCGCTGGGAGATGGCGCCGGCTTTACCCGCTCGCTGTCGCAGGCTGCTGCCAACGGACTCATCGTCGGCGAACTTTTAACGACAAAATAAGTGTTTTTGTTTGCCTTGGTTCATCGAATTGACTATAATGAAAATGACAGGAAAGAGGGAGTAGAAGATGTCTGAAGAAAAAGTATTGGTAGAAGTTTCCGCCCGTCATATTCACCTGACGGATGCGGATGTGGAAGCGCTGTTTGGCCCGGGATATCAGCTGACAGTCAAGAAAGAGCTGTCGCAGCCGGGACAGTTTGCCTGCAATGAAAAAGTAACGATCAAGGGCGAGCGCGGCGAACTGAAGCTGTCGGTTCTGGGTCCGACCCGTTCGGCAACGCAGGTGGAACTGTCGCTGACAGAAGCCCGGACTGTCGGAGTGAAGGCGCAGATCCGTGAATCCGGCGATATCGAAGGCACCAGCGGCATCACGGTGATCGGTCCGGCCGGAACAATTGAAATCGACAAGGGTGTCATCGCTGCCAAGCGTCATATTCACATGACTCCGGCGGACGCTGAACGGTTTGGCGTAACCAATGGCCAGATCGTTTCCGTGAAGATTGACACGGAAGGCCGCAGCCTGACCTTTGGCGATACGGTCATTCGGGTTTCCGACAAATATTCGCTGGCAATGCACATCGATACCGATGAGGCCAACGCAGCGGCGATCGCTGGTACGGCGATGGGCGAAATCATTCGCTGATTTCCAATAGATGATACTTTGGGACTGGAAAAACAGACGGGACCGGAAATGGATCCGGCTGTCGTGATTTCCGGTCTTTTTTTTGACTTTTTGCGGACAGAAACAAGGGAAAATCATATGAAATCGGAAACAATGCCAGCTCAGGATGGCATGCCCTGGGTTTTGTATGCTGATATAGAAAAGAGGGCAAATCGGCGGAAAGCCAGAACAAAGGGGGATATTTCTCAAGCACGGAGTCTAACCGCTGTAGCTGCTGAGTATGATAAAAGTTCAAAGATTGAACAAAACAATTTGATAATGTGAACACAATAACGTTGCATTTATCCTTAAAGAGGTTATAATAGAGACAGTGAGAAAAGAGGAGAGATATGATGCGAAAACTATTACTGACTGTTGTTACCTCACTGGCTATGGTCATGACGTTGGCAGGCTGTTCTTCTTCCCAGGGAAACAGCGGCGGCGTCTACACCGACGGAACCTACACCGGCAGTGCCGATGGCATGAATGGAAAGGTTGAGGTTTCCGTAGAAGTCAAGGATGATGCGATTGTTTCGGTTGTTGTTATGGAACAGCAGGAAACACAGGGAATCGCAGATCCGGCGCTGGAAACGATTCCGCAGGCCATTGTCGATGCCAACAGCACCGAAGTGGAAGCGGTAAGCGGCGCGACGGTGACGTCCAATGCGATTATGTCGGCGGTAGCCAATGCGCTGGATAAGGCCAGCGGTGCGATCGCCAATGAGGAGACTCCGGAAGCTTCCCAGCAGCCGCTGGCGTTTACTGATCCGGATGTGATCGTTGTCGGCGGCGGTTTTGCAGGGATGAACGCGGCGCTGGAAGCGAGCACTCAGGGCGCGAAGGTTATGCTGATTGAAAAGACTGGCGAATTGGGCGGCAGCGGCCGGTATGCCGGCGGAACGCTGAGCGGCGCCGGAACGCAGATGCAGAAGGACGCCGGCATCGAAGATACGCCAGAGGCCTTTATTGAGGATATCGAACGAATGGGCGGCGGAATCAACGTCCCGGAACTGACGCAGAAGCATGTGGAAAATGCGGCGGCCGCGGTAGACTGGATGGATTCGCTGGGCGCGGACTTCGGCGATCGGACGCCGACTCAGCCATCAACCTATGACGCATTCGAAATCCCGCGTGAACACCGTGTAACCGGTGGCGCCAAGGCGATGGAAGCGCTGGTTAAGCCGTTACTGGATGAGCAGGTTGAACAGGGAACGCTGGAAATCCTGCTGAACACGGAAGTGGATAACCTGATTATTGAAGATGGCGCGGTGGTTGGCGTCCGGCTGACTGACAGCACGGAATATCGCAGCGGCGCAGTCATTCTGGCCACCGGCGGTTATGGCCATAATGAAGAAATGCTGCACGAATACAACTTCACCAACGTGCTGACTGACGCCCCGGAATTTGTTACCGGTGATGGATATCAATGGGCAATCGAAGCGGGTGCGGTGCTGAATAACATGGATTACCTGCCGGCTTATGCAGGCGGTGTTCCAGTCAGCGACAGCGGCTTTGTTCATACGGTGACAGCGCAGAATACCGCCTATCCGAACACGATCTGGGTTAATACCAGCGGTGAGCGGACGATGAACGAATTTGAAAATCTGGACAGCGAGAAGAAGGCGTTCTATGCGTCAACGGATCAGAATATTGTCTGGATGATTTTCGGTCAGTATGTCATTGACAACCAGGATCCGATTTTCAGCAGAGAAGAAGACTGGTCTCATTTCAATGAAGAACTGGAAAAGGGCGAAGTCGTCTTCCAGGCGGAATCGGTAGAAGAGCTGGCAGAAAAGATCGGTGTTGATGCGGAAACGCTGAAAGCGACGGTCGACGCTTACAACGAAGGCATTGAAACAGGGAACGATCCATTTGGACGGACAGATGACCGTCAGCCGCTGGAAGGCACTCTGTATGCGGTCAAGACAGTTCCGTATGTCATGCTGACCAAAGGCGGCCCGCTGATGAACACCAACGCGCAGATTCTGGATGCCGAAGGCAATCCAATTCCGGGTCTGTTTGAATGCGGTGAACTTGCCGGCGGCGCAAACATCGGCGGCGGCGCGAACATCGGTGGTCTGGCGAATACCAGCTGCATCGTCTGGGGTAAGATCGCCGGCGAAAATGCGGCCAGCTACGCTCTGACAGGAGCCATCAGCGCCGAATAAGACGAAACAGGCTTCAGATCAGAAACCAAAGTACAGTTATCAAAAACAAAGAACGGATCCTGCATCAAATCAGGATCCGTTCTTTTGATGCGTACAGTTCAGATCATGACTGCTGCAAAGGGGAAATCGGGAAACGGAAAGTTTTCAGAGACGGAAAACATTGACAGAGAAAAACAGCGGAATTCCATATCTGATGAAAAGGAAATCCGCTGTTTTAATTTTTTCCTGAATGTTTTCGAAGGAAATTTTTGATGTTTAATCATACCGATGACATCGAACCGCAGGGGTTTCAATGCCGGGCGGTTTATTCTTGATTGGCAATGACCAGATTGCTGCAGAGGTATTCGCCATCGACATCAAGCCAGGTCATCTGGTAAGTGCTGGAATAGGTGCGGGAAGTCTGCCCTTCAATCGTCACGATATAATCAAAGGAAATGGTACCCATGAAACCCTCGCCATCACCGAAGACGATCAGGTCGGTGACCTGGACATTGTCAAAACGAACGCTGTCATGGGTGGAGAAATACTGATTGTTGAAACTGGCAAGAGCGTCGTAGGTTTCGCTTTGCCGGTACAGATAAGGCTGCAGATCACTGAAGGAAGCATCCTCGGAGATCATCATCGCATAGGTGGTCGCAGCCTCGCGAATCCGCTGAGTCATTTGCTGTTGCTGCTGGGTGTTTGGCCGCTGGCCAACGTAAAAGCGATCCTGCAGCGCATCTTTGACCACGATCATGTTCGGATCGCTGACAGTGACCTCCGGCACATCGACAAGCCCATCGATGTGATAACGGGTTACCGGCAGCGACTGCTGCTGATCTTTCAGCGTGAGGTAGGCGTCGCTGCGCCCGGATGGATCGGTCAGATTCGTTTCCGTCAGCGGCATGCCGTTGATCAGAACCTCCGCTGAAGAAAAGAGTTCAATGCTGAAATTGCGATCCTCAACCAGCGTCCGGGCATTCCAGCGGTTTTCCGTTTCCAGCCAGGACAGTTCCAGGGTGGCAATCGTTTTCTGGTCGACCAGCATGTCATAGTACTGATACCGGTCTTCAGAATAACTCTTGCGTGTGAATACCGCCCGCTGCAGATCAACACCCTCATACCGGTTTTTCAGCCATGCGGTATAGGATTGCGCGTCGTTCCATTGTGTGAATCCGTCAAAAGAACGCTTGTAGATCAGATCATAATTCTGCTGCGTCAACAGCCGCACATAATCGCTCATCGCCCCCTCCGGAGTACTCTGTTCATAGGTGTCCAGCATGTTCCACAGAAAAAACATACCGGCTCCGCTGATGATCATCAGCGTCAGAAACAGCTTCGCGATGAAGATCAGAAACTGGCGGTTGGAGGAATTGATTTTGCGCCGCTGGCGTTCGGAGGCTTCGCGGATCCGATCAATGGATTTGTGCCAGAGATCAGTTGTTTTCTGCACGCCGCCGGTATGGACAAGCTGACCATGATCCGCGCTGCGCTTGGGTTGTGGCCTTCTGTTTTTTCTGGAAGGCGGCGCGCCGCCGTTTTTCTGCCTGCTCTGCTGCTTCATGATTCCTCCTGCTATTTTACGATAAAGGCGGTGGGTACTCGCCGGTCGCCGTTCATGGAGACGACGTTGTTGATAATTTCGCCATTGTACACCATGACGGACGAAGAGCCGCCATCCAGATTGGCAGCGTTCATCGCTCCGTATTCCATCATGATTTCAATGCAGTCGGAGTAGGAAGCGCCAAGACTGGTCGTCTGCCGGCCGTCAATGACAAGAAACAGCACGGCGCCATCTTCACGCTGTCCGATCACGGTACGCGGATTCAGTCCGCCACCGATCCCGGTGATTTCCACCGGCGTATAATTTACAATGAAAATGGGCTGGAAGGTCACCGCATCGCGCAGGCCATACTCCAGCGCCTGTGCTCCGGTCATGTTGCCGACAATGAGCTTGTCCTGCTGATTGAAGCCGATCACAGTCTGATAGGAATCCATCTCTCCGCTGATCAGTTCGCCATCTTTGATCACAATTCCATAAGGAAGCGCACCGGTTCCCTGACCGTTGGGATCGTCAAAGCCGCCGCCGTTGATGCCGGCTACCGCATCGTAGGCCTGAACATAATCTTCAACAAAATAACCGGCGTGCGGGTCCTCCATTTCCAGGTTGCAGGCCAGTTCAATCCGGGATGGATCGTAGATGATCATCAGTTTGCCTTCATAGGTTGCCCCCCGGATATCAATGATGTCAATGAGATCTTTCTTTTCCGGATCGATGACAAAATCGGCGTTGGTATCGGTAATCTCGGTGGTGGAGGAAACGGAATTGCGGTTGGCGATGATCTCCATTTCCTCTTCGGAGAAAAACAACCGGGCTACGCTGCGCAGCGTGCGGGTTTCCATCATCGTGCTGGTAATGAGATTGCTGATGGAGGTGGAAGGGCCTTTCAGAATGATCAGCGCACAGCCATAGGCGCTGATGAGTCCGGCAGCCAGAAAGGTCAGAAGGATCATATAAATTTTCTGAAGAGCGGAAAACGGCTTTTCCCGGCGTTGTTTCAGATTTCGGCGCACCACAGTTTTCCTCCTTCCCATTGCGGCTGGTTCTTTTGATGAATCATTCTTTTTCAATTATATCGGAAAACGGATTTCCTGTCATTGTTCATGGTTATTTCAGCATCGGCAGCTTCCGTCGTATGATTTCCGCACAGATCAGCGTCAGCGGAAAGACGAAGAAGAAACGCACCGCGCCATGGTTCAGATACAGCGGTCCCAGCAGGATTTCTCCCAGCTCCAGAAAGAAGCCGTGAGTAAAATAGATCAAGGTGCTCGATTCGCGCAGCTGACGGTAAGGCAAAGGCCAGTCCAGGCGGCTTTGAAGCAATCCGCAGAACCAGAATAAGGTGAAAGGAACTGTCATCAGATACATGTTGTAGTCCAGCGCCAGCTGCATCGAACGGACAGAAAAGGCTTCAATGACCAGCAGGATGAAGCTGAGCGCCGCCAGCCGGAAAGGATGAGGGATTTTCCGCCAGCGCTGATGCTGCGCCAGAAACATGCCCAGAGCGACAAACAGGACGCCGAAAAATAATCCGTTGCGGGTGGTGAACATGAACATCAGGTACAGATCCAGCGTCTGACGCAGCCATCCGCCGGCGATCAGCCCGTTGTAGGTTTCAAACAGACCGATCAGAAACAGTCCGGCGCCGATCCCCAACAGTACTTTAAGCGAAAGCTTCCGGTTTAAAAGCCAGCAGAACAGCATTGCGAAAATCAGCGCCGCCATGTACCACAGATGATAATACGTTCCGGTGTTCAGCAGTCCTACGGCCAGCGCTCCCAGCCACATCCAGCCATGAATTTCCATCATCGAGCTGAGCTTGTGCATGCCAAAGGGAATGTACAGAAGACTCCAGATCAGATACAGCCGGATCAGCCGCAGCATGTAGCTGCGAAAATAGCCTTCCTGTTTATGGGTCAGGCCGATCTGCATGAAGTAGCCGGCGCTGACAAAGAAAAACGGGATGACGATCCGGCCGAGAATGTTGCTGGTGACAAAGCCCACATCCGGAAGAACTTCATAAAAGGGGTAAGTATGGACCACGATGACCAGCAGGGAACAGATCCATTTCATCAGATCCACGGCATGATATGGTTGGCGGGCGTCAGTCATAATCTCAGCTCCTATCGGGTTATGCATAGAATATCACAGAGACGGCGGCTTCACTATGCTGCCATCGGTAATGAAAGAAAGATGAAAGATTTTCCGGGGCATCCAAATTGACCTGTCGGTGGAATCCGGCTACAATGAAGCTGATTTGAGGAGGAACTATGAACATTTATCTGTGGGCTTTGTTGGGAACCGGATTCCCGTTTCTGATGACGGCAGCCGGTTCAGCGCTTGTCTTCCTGTTTAAAAAACCGGCCGGCGGTCATCTTCAGAAGGCGTTTCTCGGGTTTGCCGCCGGCGTCATGGTCGCGGCCTCCGTCTGGTCGCTGCTGATTCCGGCGATCGAGGATAGCGAGGCGATGGGGTTGCCAGGCTGGCTGCCGGCCGCCGTCGGATTTGTCGCCGGCGGATTGTTTCTGTTTCTTCTGGACCGGCTGTTGCCGCATCTGCATCTGGATGAGAAGAAGGCGGAGGGATTGCCGACGCACTGGAAAAAGACCACGCTGCTGATTTCAGCGGTGACACTGCACAACATTCCGGAGGGCATGGCGGTAGGGCTGTCGTTTGCCCTGGCCGCCCAGCAGCAGGATCCGGCGCTGCTGTCGGCCGCGATGGCGCTGGGCATTGGCATCGGGATTCAGAATTTTCCTGAAGGCGCCGCCATTTCGCTGCCGCTGAGGCAGGAAGGCTTCAGCCGCCGCAAGGCGTTTGCGATGGGTACGCTTTCCGGTTTAGTGGAACCGGTGTTCGGCATGCTGACTGTGCTGGCCTCTTTTTGGCTCGGCCATGCCATGCCCTGGCTGTTGTCCTTTGCCGCCGGCGCCATGATCTATGTTGTCGTTGAGGAACTGATTCCCGAAGCGCATCTGTCCGAACATACTCATATCGGTACGATGGGATTCATGATCGGGTTTCTGATCATGATGATTCTGGATGTGGCGTTGGGCTAGGCGTTTTCCAAACAGGGAAACGCCTTTTTCTAAAAGAACATGGAAGTGGGGACGAGAAACAGATAGGGGGCGGTGAACAGAGCCAGCGACAGCGCCAGCCGCTGACGGAGCGGTTTGTCCAGCGGCAGAGTGCGGAAGCTGAATTTCATGTTGAACAGATAGATCAGCGCACCGGAAACCGCAATGCACAGCACAACCCACAGACAGGCCCAGGGATTGGAGTAGGGATCGTAAGCCACCGCGTTGGCAAACAGCGTCCATTGCGCGGAACCGTTGAAAAACTGTACGGAAAACATCAGCAGGCTGCCGACAATGTCCGCCGCAAATCCCATGATCCAGACTTTCCAGATCGATTTCTGAACAAGACTGAAACCGTCCTGAATCTTCAGTACTTTCAGCGTGATCACGATTACGGTCAGATCGAGGATCAGATTGGCCGGCAGGATCAGCAGCCAGGTGATCGGAAAGATCCATAACAGCCAGATCGGAAACAGAAGATTGTACAGCGGATACGCGCTTTTTTTCATGGCGGGCCTCCTTTTTTTTTATTATACCATGGAACAGGCGGAGTTTGCGGAATTGCGATGGATGCGCTGACAGCGGGAAACGTGTATAATGAAAATCATGGACAAGGGAGGAACAGGATGAATCAGAAACTGACAGAGCGGTGTTCCCGCTTTCTCGCCATGACGTTGGCGTCGGATTATACTTCAGTATCGTATGCCCTGCAGATCGGGGGGCAGCTGGTGATGGCGGATGCGCTGGGATGGCAGGACAAGCCGCAGGGCCGTCCGGCCGATCTTCAGTGTACCTACAATGTCGCTTCAGTATCCAAAATTTACTGCACGGCGGCGGTGATGATTCTGGTCCAGCGCGGTCTGGTGGAACTGGACGCGCCGGTGGTGCGCTACATTCCTGATTTTACCATGGCTGATCCGCGCTATCGCAGGATTACGGTCCGGCATCTGCTGAATCACAGCAGCGCTCTGCCGGGAACGCAATGGCAGGGATTTTCCGTTACCCGGCGGCAACCGGGACGGAATTATCATCAGGAGGTGCTTGATTATCTGGCCATCAGTCATCTGAAGGCTGAGCCGGGGGAGGTTTCGGTCTATTGCAACGACGGCTTCACGCTGGCGGAAATCCTCGTTGAGCGTGTCAGCGGACAATCGTATGGCGAATTTCTCCGTCAGCACATCACCGATCCGATCGGCGCGCTGTCCACCCGCACGATTGAAAATCAGAATCCGGATTATCCGCTGGTGCGGGAAAAAGACAAGCCGCAGGAACGTCTGCTGGTGGAAGGGGCGGCCGGCATCACCACCACAATGATCGATCTGTGCCGTTTTGGTCAGCTGTTTCTGACGGAAAACGCCATTCTGAGCGCGGCCAGCGTTCAGGAAATGGCCCGTGCTCAGGGAGTGACCTTCCTGGCGGAAGATGAAAAATCGCGGCAGTATGGTCTGGGATGGGATACGGTCAGCTGTCAGGATCCGTGGTTTGATCTGGGCGAGGGGGCGTTACGCAAAGGCGGCAACAGCTTCCAGTTCACGACGCAGTTTCTCGTTGTCCCGCAATATCAGGCTGTCGTCGCTCTCTCGCAGACGCATGATTGCCGGATCGACGCGATGAAGGCGGCCTGCGCGATTCTGGCGATGGGGCTTCAGCAGGTTCGGGGAATTCAGCTGGTTCGCGGCGGCATTTCGGTCAGTGAATCGCAGCGTCAGCAGCTCTGCGGCCTGTACCTGCAGCCCGGCTCCATTTTGAACGTGCAGATGGAAGGCGCGCTGGCACACATTCAGAAATGCCCGGTTCGCGGGGAAGGTTCGCCAATGGTCAGCTATCTGCGCTATGACGGCTCACGCTGGCAAGCGCAGCCGCATCAGAGCTATCATTTTGTTGAAGCGCGCGGTCATCAGTATCTGATGTGCACCCAGGATGGCGTCGGGTATCCGATAGCGATGAAAGCGCCGGGGTATCCGCCATTGTCAGAAACCTGGCGAAAGCGTCTGGGAAAACAGTACGTCGTGATCGGCGCCTATCCGCAGGATCTGGTGATCGGCGAGCTGATGAGCGGATTTACGCTGCTGCCTCTGCCGGGAGTGGATGGCGTGATGGTTGCTTCTTTCAGCGGCCGCAAGGACAGCGATATCTATGGCGGCGGTTTTGAGGGAACGTTTGTTGCGGTGGATGAGATCAGCGGCCGGGGGTTGCTGGATACGCCGTACAACGGCAGCCGGGATCTGTTGGATCCGCTGTTTTTCCAGCAGGATGGCGTGGAGTGCTGTCAGATAGCTTCTTATCGCTATCAGCGCGCCGATACCTTGCCGGTTTATCAGGGCCAGTCTCTGAAGACTGACGATGCGGCGCAGAGCTGGCAGCTGAAGCAGACGACAGCGCTGCCGGCGGTTCCTTCAGGACGGCGGCTGATCGTGCTGGATGACGAGATGAACGTAGTGGAAGACAGCCTGCGCGCGCCGTTGTCTTCCCATGCCCGGCCGGGGTTCCTTCTGTTTTTCTGAGCGTTGACAGAAGCCGGGATTTGTCTATCGATTCTTTCGGCTCAGTTCAGTTATACTGGTAGCATGTTGTTAAAAAACGCAAGGAGTGAGCACGATGCTGCAGATCCAACATATCCGCAAGGAATACCGGACCGGAAATCTGGTGCAGAAGGCGCTCGATGATGTCAGTCTCAATTTGCGTGATAATGAGTTTGTTGCGATTCTGGGGCCCAGCGGCTCCGGCAAGACCACGCTGCTGAACATCATCGGCGGACTGGATCGCTACGACAGCGGCGATCTGATCATCAACGGAATTTCCACCCGCAAGTATCATGATCGGGACTGGGATTCCTATCGCAATCATACGATCGGCTTTGTGTTTCAGAGCTACAATCTGATTCCCCATCAGACGGTGCTGGCCAATGTGGAGCTGGCGCTGACGATTTCCGGCGTTTCCCGCGCGCAGCGGCGGCAGCGGGCGGTGCAGGCGTTAAAAAGCGTCGGGCTGGGCGAACAGATGCACAAAAAACCAAGTCAGATGTCCGGCGGCCAGATGCAGCGGGTGGCGATCGCCCGGGCGCTGGTCAACGATCCGGATATTCTTCTGGCGGATGAGCCGACCGGCGCCCTGGACAGCGATACGAGCATTCAGGTTATGGATCTGCTGCGGGAGGTGGCCCGTGACCGGCTGGTCGTGATGGTCACGCACAATCCCGAGCTGGCGGAAGCGTATGCGACCCGCATCGTCAATCTGAAAGACGGCAAGATCCGTTCTGACAGCGATCCGCTGGTTCTTGATGATCAGCAGCAGGCGCCGCCGGTACACAAAAACATGGGCAAGGCCTCGATGTCGTTTCTGACCGCTTTGTCACTGAGCTTCAACAATCTGAAAACCAAGAAGGCCCGCACCTTGCTGACCTCTTTTGCCGGTTCGATCGGCATCATCGGCATCGCGCTGATTCTGGCGCTGTCCAATGGCGTCAACACATACATCCGATCGATTGAACAGGACACGCTGTCGGAGTATCCGCTGCAGATTCAAAGCACCGGCATGAATTTTTCCTCGCTGATAAACAGCGCCGCCAGCGGATCGCTGATCAGCGAAGAGGGCGATGTGCGTGTCAGCGAGATGCTGACCAGCATGTTTTCCACCGTGGACGCCAACGACCTGAGCTCATTGAAAGCCTGGCTGGACAGTGGTGAAAGCGGCATGGACGAGGTAACGCGGGCGATCGAATATCATTATAACGTCACTCCGCGGATTGTGTTGGAGGAAGCCGATGGCGGAGTGCGGCAGGTCAATCCGGACCGCTCGCTGGCGGCGCTGGGACTGGGAAGCAGCACTTCGTCCAATTTCATGTCTTCGATGATGAGCACCAACGTGTTTTATGAGATGCCGCGCAACGAAGATCTGTACCTTCATCAGTATGACGTCAGGGCCGGCCGCTGGCCGCAGGCCTGGAACGAATGCGTCATTGTGCTGAGCGCCAATGGCAGCATCAGCGATTTTCTGCTGTATACGCTGGGATTGCGCGAGGGCGCGGAACTGGATGCGATGGTGGATCAGTTTGCGGCCGGACAGAATGTCGATACACCGCAGGATCTGCGTTCCTATTCCTATGAGGAATTGCTGGGGATCACTTTCAAGCTGCTCAATCCGGCTGAATTGTATGAGTATGATCCGGCGTATGGAATCTGGCGCGACCGCTCGGAAAACGAAGCCTTTCTGAAAGAAAGGGTCGCGCAGGCGGAAACGCTGACGGTGGTCGGCATCGTCCAGCCGGCGGAAGGGACGATGGCCGCCATGCTGAATTATGGCATCAACTATCCCGCTTCGCTGACGGAACATGTGGCACAGGCGGCGGCAGACAGCGCGATTGTGCAGGCGCAGATGGCGGATCCGTCGGTAAACGTGCTGAGCGGCGAGCCGTTTGGCGAGGAGAACAGCGATGTCTTTCAGCTTGATTCGCTGATCTCGATCGACGAACAGGCGATGCAGGAAGCGTTTCAGTTTGATCTGAGCGCGCTGAAGCTGGATGCTGAGGATCTGGCGCAGGCGATGGATTTCAGCAATATGGATCTGGGCTCCGTCAGCCTGCCGGATCTGCCGGCGGTGGATTGGTCGCAATTGCTCAGCCAGATTGAGATCAACGCCAGCCAGCAGCAGCTGCAGCAGCTGGCGCAGGCTTTGCTGCAGGGATATCAGCAATATGCCGCCCAGCATCCGGAAGCGGATTATTCCGGGCTTGCCGAAGATTTCAGCGAGTATCTGCGTACCCCTGAGGCTATCCGTATTCTCAGCGAGGCGCTGCAGCAGATCATTGAAGCCAACGGCGGTCTGGCATTGACGGTGGAGCAGGTACAGCAGCTGATTGGCGAAGTGATGAGCGGTTTTGTTCAGTGGGCAGTGCAGCAGCCGGATTACAGTGAAGGGATTCTGAGCGATCCGGATCAGTTTAACGCCTGGCTGCAGCGTTATCTTTCAACCCAGCAGGCGCAGGAGCTGATCCGTGCCGCGATTCAGGAAATTCTGCAGACGATGCCGCCGCTGAATCTGCCGCAGGATGTGCTGAAATCGATGGCGGGCGAGCTGGCGCAGGGCTATCTGGAATATGCGCAGCAAAAAGGGCTGCCGGATCCTTCCCGCATTTCGGAACATGTGCTGGCCTACCTGTCCACACCGCAGGCTTCGGATATTTTGACCTCCGCGCTGGCGGAGATGATCGATACCGGCAATCTGGAAGGCGAGGTACAGACGTTATTGCAGGGCTACATCACTCAGGTGGTGCAGGCCTACGCTTCGGTTGTGGGACAGGTGCTGGCTGATCAGATCGGTCAGGGAATGCAGCAGATGATGCAGCAGCTGCCGGAAGCGTTTGAATTCAACAGCGACGCGTTTGCCGAAGCGATCAAGTTCAACATGGATGAACAGGAGCTTTCCGAACTGCTGATGTCGCTGATGTCCGCCGAGGGCACTTCCTATGAAGGCAATCTGCAAAGCTTTGGCTATGCGGATCTGAGCAGTCCCAGCGGAATTGATCTGTACTCCCGCGACTTTGAAAGCAAGGCGGTGATCACCGAACTGCTGGACGGCTACAACAGCCGCATGGAAGCGAGCGGACAGAGCGAGAAAGTCATTTCCTATATGGATCTGGTTGGCACCATGATGTCTTCCGTTACAGAGATCATCGACATCATCAGTTATGTGCTGGTTGCCTTTGTCGCCATTTCGCTGGTTGTTTCGTCGATGCTGATCGGGATTCTGACCTATACCAGCGTTCTGGAGCGGAAAAAGGAGATCGGGATTCTGCGGGCGATCGGCGCGTCCAAACGCAACATCTCGCAGGTTTTCAATGCCGAAACGTTCATTATCGGACTGTGCGCGGGCATGATGGGCATTCTGGTTACGCTGCTGTTGCTGATCCCGGGCAACGCGATCATCCACAGCGTCACCGGTGAGCCGAACATCAACGCCGTGCTTCCGGCGGTGCAGGGAACGGTACTGGTTGTGCTGAGCATCATTCTGACGCTGATCGGCGGTCTGTTTCCGGCCCGCAAGGCGGCCAAAAGCGATCCGGTTACGGCGCTGCGTACCGAATAAAAAGAAAAAAGTCTGTCGGTTTTCGCTGTTGTGGCGTCAACGACAGACTTTTTTTAAGGTTAACGGCGGGCAATCAGCTGGGCAACCGCCATGCCGCTTTCCAGCTGAACGGCGATCAGCTGACGGATCGGGACGACGGAATAGTCGATCTGCTGCTCCAGTTCGGCTGCCAGCGTATCGAATCCTTCCTGTGCCTGGTTCAGCGCCTTTTTCGCCAGCGCTGGATCGATGTCGGTATGCTCCATGGCGTAGCGGATGGCCCGTACGCTCAATCCCCAGCTCAGCAGCGTATAGAAACGGGTGATATCCAGATTGTCAAAGGCTTCCGATTCCTTGCATGGCTTGCTGTATTCTTCATTTTCCTCATAATATTTCAGCTGCGCTTCGGTTGTGGCATCATTTTTGTCCACTGACAACAGAACGATCTTCGGAAACGGATTGTCCTCTTTCAGCCATGGCCGTACCGGCGCCAGAATTTCGCCCAGTTTTTTCATCTGATCATGGCGGGTCTGTTCCCCGCGCACTGCCGCTTCCCGGCGGCTCATCGGCAGTATCCGATCGGAGTCGATCTTGCGGGAGTAGAAATACGGCAGCTCCGCCACCAGCGTAAAGGTTCCGTATTTCGAGGCGTAGTCGTCGGAACTGGTTCCGGCGCTGATCATCGTTTCCGGATGTTCATGATATTTTTCATAGTAATCGTAGGAATCTCTGGAACCGGTCATCTTGTAACAGGCCGGGGCAAATTGCGTGACATACACCATTTCCGGTTCGCCCAGATTCAGCGGGATGTTCTGGCGCCGGGCAGCCTGATAGAACTGTTCCCACAGTTCCGGCTGATCTTCAGAGACATACCAGTACGCGCCGCCGAAACCGGCGTTGTGCAGCGAGTACATGAATTCCGGCTGAACGCGGTCGATGATTTTCATCAGTACCTGCGTTTCCGGAATCGGCGTCGTCCAGCGGTAGTTCTTGTACTCAAACGGGAAAGTCCATTCCGCCTGTTCCGCCCCGACCGGACGGAAATAGTTGCGGGCGTAATTGGTGATCGTGATCGGACCCTTGAACCATCCTTCGTTGAGCATCGTGCCGTCCACGTCGATGCTTTTGATCAGATACCAGGTATATCCCAGCGATTCTCTCAGTTCATCATCCTCGCACAGCGCGCGGCTGAAGTATTCCAGCATCATCGCGCCCATCGGTTCGTTGGGATGCGGGCAGCCGAACATGAAGGCGTTCTTTTTGCCGTTGCCGATCTTCAGACAGTAAATCGGATGATTACCACGGGAACGTCCTTCCTCGGTCACCGTGACCAGATCCGGATATTCTTCCGCCAGCTTCATCGTGCTGGCGTCCATTTCTTCTACTGTCAGAAACTGCTGGTAATCCGGAATGTTGCGAATCAGTTTTTCCAAATCCATGATGCTTCTCCTTTCGTTGATTGTTCTTATTGTATCACAGGACGCGATGAAAAAGGGGAAAGCGAAAGGGGAAATGCGATTTAACCGGATCTTTACAAAGCAAAGCGGGAAATAAGATACAATGACTGCAGAACATGAGGAAAGGATGGCATAAACCGAAATGAAATGGGATTATCACATTGTTTCGGATTATTCGGATTCCGATCTGACGCTGCCGCAGATTTTCAATCAGGCCCGCAGCAGAGGACTGAGCGCCATTGCCATTACGGATCGGGATCGGGTGGAAGGCGCGCTGAAAGCCTGTGCGGCGGCCGAGGATCTGGAGGTCATGCTCGGCATTGAGGTCAGTGCTCAGGACGATCAGGGCCGCCCGGTATCTGTCCTGGGTTATGCCTTTGATCCGCAAGCCCGGGCATTGCGCCATCTTTGTCAGATGACGCTGGTACGGCAAAATGAGCTGGCTTTGTGGCAGATTGAACAGCTCGATCAGGCCGGGTATCCGATCACGGTCAGTGAAGTCCGGCGGAAGCTGGGGCATGGCCAGTGTCTGTATTCACAGCACATCATGGATGTGCTGACGGAAAAAGGGATTGCCGACGGATTGCGGGGGAGTTTTTACCGCCGTTATTTTGGAACGGGCGGATTGTGCCAACGCTCGATCCGGTATCCGACGGTGAAAGAGGCCATCGAGGCGATTCATCAGGATCATGGCATTGCGGTGCTGGCGCATCCGGGACTCTCCGGCTGCATCGATCAGATCTGGAAATGGGCTGAGATGGGGCTGGACGGGGTGGAAACCGGCTACAGTGCGCAATCGTTTTCGCAGGTGATGCGGATTCATGAGATCGCCATGGCGCTGGGACTGATCGAAACCGCCGGCAGCGGCAATCGCGGCCGGTATGGCGATCCGATACCGATCGGGACGGTCAGCTGGAAGGGAGAACGGTTGTGCAGACCGATGAAAAACTGAATTTTGCCCGTCAGCTGGTTTTGCAGGCGGCCTGTCAGCTGCGTGAAGATCAGCGCCAGCAATTGCCGTCTTTGCTTGCAGCGCAGCGGGCGGAAAAGAAGATCATATCCCAGATTCGCCGCCGTTTTCATCGCCAGCGCTTTCTGGACGCGCAGACAACGGAGGATGATCTGAGCGGTCCGGTCTGGATTCTTGATCCGCTGGCCGGAAAGATCAACTATGAGATCTGGGGTTGTCATTATGCGATTTCCCTTGCCTACTATGAAGAAGGCCAGCCGGTGTTCGGTTTGATTGCGGATGTCCAGCGGGAAGATCTGTATACGGGAGTGACCATGGCTGGCGCCTGGAAAAATGATACGGCGCTGCCAGTACTGACCGGGGATAAATCGCTGTCGGAGTGCGTGGCGGAGATCAGTCTGGACAGTGTGGCTGAACTGAAGCGGCGCCGTGGTATTCAGCTGGAGAAGCTGGGACCGCTGCTGCGCGCTCATCGCAGTACAGGCTGCGCCGCGCTGAGTCTGTGCCAGATAGCGCAGGGACAGCTGGATCTGATGCTGTCTGCCCGGCTGAGTCCGCAGCACTATGCGGCGGCGGTGATTCTGCTGAATGAAACTCAAGCGGTATGGGGACTGCCGTTTCAGCGCCGTGCGCTGATCAGTTCTTCGCCAACCGTTTTTCTGGCAGCCTCGCAGCGGACGCTGTATACCCAGCTTGTCAATCAGTACCTGAGCGTCAACCGTCTCTAAGATCCAACGCAATGACAACCTTCATGGATTGTACGGAAGAATCGACACCGGTTCTTCTTTTTTTGTTGGAAAGGGAAGATCCGATCGTTCTGATCCTGCTGATGCAATAAAATTTCCTGTGAAAATCTGAATTTCTAACCAATATATAACCGTTTTCGCATACAATGAACTTGTCTTGGAGAGGGGAGGTGCAGCGCATGCGAAGATTTCTGATCGTTATGACCTTGTTTCTGATGATGGCCGATACTGCGGACAGCCTGTTGGCTGAGCCGGCAGACGGCGTGCAGACAGAAGTGATTGACGAAGAAGAAACTCCGCAAGCCGCCCGCAGGAATCAGGATACTGCGGTGATTCTCGCCTTGGGTGCCGCCGGTTTTGTTGTGTTTGCCGTACTGGCGGCCAGAAATAAGGAACAGAATCTCAGGCTGTTTGTCAACAGTGTGGACTCCAACGGGGATGGAAGCTACACGGTAAAACTGGGTTATGCCAATCCCAACTCGTCCAGGATTTGTTACGACAGGGAAAATTCCGGACTGAAGGTCAGAAAGGGGACCGCCATCGTCCTGAAGAATGCGGGATCCAGCGACTTCGAACCGGGAATCCACAAAGACGCTATCATTACGGTCATTAACGACGAGACAGAAATGGAATGGTTTGCCGGAAAGCAGAAAATCGACGTTAATGGACAAATGATCAAAATAGAAAGGAGAGAGGAAAATGAACAAAATCAAAGGCAGTTTTGACAAATTGCTGAAGCTGTTGATGGTCTTCACGATGAGTTTGTCCTGTTTTACGGACTTACCCGTTCGTGTTGTAGCCGAAACGCTCAGCGTCGATTCTGTAATCAGCATTGAGTCCGACGGCAGTGGGACGGATGTGAATGATAGCGACCAGGCAATTCTTACTGTTCACGTCGATATCGGCGGTCAAACGATATCGGAATCAAAAACAGTCACACCCGGAACACTGACCATAACAGCCAAAGATGGTTATGCTGTGGACTCTTCAGCGCTGAACGGAACAGGATTTACCGGTTCCACGACGGTGGAGGCGGGAGAATCTGTTCTGACGGTCAGTGCGCATGCGACGGCGATTCCGGAAACGGAAGAACCGGAAATGACGCCGGAACCAACGGCTGCTCCGGAAGTCACAGCTACACCGGAAACCACAGCCACACCGGAAACGACGCCGATTCCGGAAGTCAGTCCGACTCCTGAAACGACGCCGACTCCTGAAGTAACGCCAACCCCGGAGATCACCCCGACCCCGGAGGAAACCGAAAAGCCGGAAGAAGTTCCGAGTATGTTCAATATGCTGCTGCTGGATGATGAAAGCCAGGTCAACGTTCAGATTGTTGATGAAGACAAGAACCTTATTGCAGAATATTCTTTAAAAGTAGGATTAATTGCAGATAATGTTCCGTCTGATTTAACAGGAATTGCTGAAGGGTATTCCAATTATGAGTTTAAGGAAGCTCTGGTAGGTTCAACACAAATCGAATATGTTGGTGTTTATGACAATAAAACATATTACAGTACAAAAGCAGATTCTCTGACAGGAATTGAATTGGATGATTCCACAACGATTCAGTTAGTGTATCGCGAAAAAGTTACTCAGTATGCTATTGTCTATCAGGTATATGTCGATGGTGAATTTGCAGAAAACTATGCTAATATAGTCAATTTGCAGGGACCGGAAAAAGTTGATGAGAATGCTGGTTTTGACTTCATTGTTGAAAGCAAAAAAGGTTATTCTCTTACCTCTGTAAAAGCGGATAATCAAGGGTTGGTTTCATCCTCTTCTGTATATCATGTTGATAATGTGACAAAGAATATACAGATCCGCGTAGATTTAGAGAGGGTTAAAACTTACTCTTTGAACGTCTCGGGCTCCAACACTGTATTCACTTATTCTAATTCAGATCATCGTACAGGTGACGGAGATCGAAGCTGGAACTTTGAAAGTGGTACGGAAAACGTTGAGTTTAAGATCCGAATCTATAGCCAGCATGGTTTTACAAGAAATGGAGCAGCTTTAAACAAGTTGACATTAACCATTGGGAATGAAACCAAAGCATTGTTGATCCCTGGTGAAAGCGGGACTTCTGCAACTGGCAGCGCAAGGACAATCTTTTCTGATGGTACTGTTGTTGAAGTAAAATACGATGGTACAGAAAGGATTTATGGTTCCGATTTTCCAGCGGGCGATTTCAGCACCCCTAAATATATCGTTTCTGTTTCAAACAGTAATGGAATTTACGATAATATTTCTGTTTCGACCAACTATATGAGCAAGGCAGGATCGGAAGTCTGGGTAAAATCCATTGATGGAATCATGCCTGTAGCTTACACAAGTGATTTTGATTCTCCTTGGGGGCCTTTGTTTGATGAGACCAACTATGTCAGCGGTTCAGAAAGATTAACTCCTAACGAACATAGATTCATCAGCCGGGATAATGGAACAGATTATTATCTGTATATTCAAGCGCAAGAGGGTTTCAGTAATAACAGGGATGATATTAATGTAGTTGTCATTGCTGATGGAAAAGATGTAAGCAGTGAATTCCAGCTGCAAACAATCAATAACTCGAATCTCTTTAATGAGGCAAGGAATGAAGGATACCGGTATTATATCTCCATTCCTGAAAACGTAGAGTATTCTGATATCAGAATTTTCATCAGCAGCAAATCAGTTATCAGAAATTATAGTGTAAACTATAATCTTGACGGCGGTGAAGGCAACTATGACGGTCTTGATGATTCGTTCTTGCTGGGAGATTCGTTCCTTGTAGGGGCAAAAAGAGAACTTCCTGTTAAACAAGGTTACATTTTCGCTGGTTGGCAATTAGTAGGAACAGACAGAATTTATGCACCAGATACTGTATTCACAATTAATGAGACATCTGCTGAGAACGCGGAAAAGGTTAGTGATACACAATATGTATTTAACTTTAAAGCTTTGTGGGAAGATGCAGAATCTTATGATCAGGCTTATTATCAGTTAGATATTTATATTGAAGGTATTGAAAACAATCCAGTCGCATCTTATTATGAATCAGGTACACCTGGAAAAGCGGCATTTATCAAAAATGATGAAATTGTTGCAAAACTTCTTTCTGATTCTTCAATAGAGAATTTGCCTGAAAACTTTGTCTCCTATTATGAATTGGATGAAGTAAATTCTGATCTTACTAAAGTGATCGAAAGCGATGGTTCTACGGTAATGAAGGTAGTCTATAAATTGAAAGAGATTACAGTTCAATTTGTAGCGGATCCTGCAGATAAAGCAACACTGGAATTATCAAATAGGACCATAAAAATCGGTCAGAATCTGACAGGGAATATGCCAAATGTAACTCCTTCGCTTGGTTATAAAGTTGATTATTGGACAAGAGAAGGAGATAGCACACATTATAGTGCTGATGAAATTGCAGCATTACAAGTAACAGAAAATACAACGTATACTGTGCATTTGGTCGTAGATGAAGATCAGAAGTTTGATTACACGATCAATTACTACATTGACGGCACTACGAACAAGGTTCCAGGAATTGATC
>CAJFOC010000003.1 GCA_904395815.1 uncultured Holdemania sp. | reverse complement strand
TTCATCATGTCAACGATTCGTATCTTCCTCATAAAAACCCGGAAAAACAGTGCTTTCCGGGTTCGTCACGATGGATGAGTGATGCGTTTGTTCAGCGATGCAGCAAAGGAGAGATGTGTTTGTACAAAATGAAGACCAGTGCGGAAACCAGCACTCCCTTGATCAGATTAAACGGCGTCGTACACAGCAGTACCAGCATGAAGGCGCTGTTGATGGCCGGGATGATGGCCGCGCCCATGGAAACGATCGTCTCCAGCGGCAGGTTGAAGAAAAAGGAATACGCTGGAATCATCACAAAATAATTGGTCACAGCGCCGATCACCATCAGGCTGACCGTTCCGACAATCATTCCGATCAGCGCGTTGCGACGATTCTTATGCCGGCTGTAAATCATCGTCGCCGGAAGCACAAAGGCGCAGCCCATGACAAAGTTGGCCAGTTCCCCGATAAACGCCGTACCCGAGCCGAAAAACAGACAGCTCAGAAGGACTTTTATCGCTTCAATCGCTACCGCAGCGGCAGGACCCATCGCAAAACCGCCAACCAGTACGGCAACCTCGCTGAAATCCAGCTGGTAAAACGACGGTGCGATGAAGGGAATCGGAAAATCAAATTCCATCAGAATGAAAGCGATAACGGCCAGAATACTGACCTTAGCCATGGTTTTGATGTTGAAAAACTTTCTGGTTTTGATGTTGAAAAACTTTCTGTTTGTCATTCTTTTTCCTCCTTTGACAACGCAGCCTTTTTCTGTTGAGAGCACAAAAAAAGGTTTCAACAAAACCTTCGGGGACTTGATCACAGAAAAACAAAAACCTTCTTCCATCCAGACTGTACTGTCGCCACCGGAATTGCACCGGTTCAGCCTTACGGCTCGCGGGGTTTACCGCCGGTCGGGAATTTCGCCCTGCCCTGAAGTTTTATTTCATCTTTAGTTTACCGCGGCCAGCCCGGGTTGTAAAGAAAAAGAATCCGATTTCTCAGATTCTTTTGTCATTTTACGCTCTTCCCGAGTATTTTCCGTCCGAAGTCGAAACGACGATCATTTCATCCTGATTGATAAACAGCGGCACGCGGATTTCCAGACCGGTCTCCAGCTTCGCCATCTTGGATGCTGAGGTCGCCGTATCGCCCTTGACTGCCGGTTCGCACTCCACAACCTGCAGTTCTACCTTATCCGGTAACAGCACTCCCAGGATTTCTCCTTCGTACATCGAAATGGTCACATTGCTGTTAGGCTTGATAAACTTCATTTCCCATTCCAGGCGTTCCTTCGGAATCTCAATCTGATCATACGTTTCATTGTCCATGAAAACCAGGGCATCATCCGCATCATACAGATACTGCATCTCGCGCTTGTCGATATGCGCCTGTTCGACTTTGTCACCGCCGGTAAAAGAAATTTCGTTAATGACGCCGGTTCTCAGGTTCTTTACCTTCACCTTGACGATCATCTGACGCATTGCCGTTTTGTTGTGCTGAATATCCAGAACGACAAAGATGTTGCCTTCATTTTCAAATGTTGTTCCTGGTTTTAAATCATTGACAAGAATCATACCTGTTTCACCATCCTACCTAGTCTATTTTATAGAAATAGTGAATTTTGTCAATGATTTCCCTGTGCCGAGGCGCTGTTTTGCGTATGAATTCTGTTCCCAAAACGGCGATTGCAGCCGAAACTGACCGTGGCCATGACAATGGCAAAGGCCAGATAAAGCCACTGATCCAAATTCATCTGATCCTGTAAAACGATGCCAAACAGCATCAAAACGCCAAGACTGAGCAGAAAATCCGATAACGCCACAGTCTGCGAGGACCGGACCGGAACAAAAAACGAAACAGCCAGCATCATCGCTGCATAACCTATCGTCAGCGAAACTGCGCAGTCCACCGGCAGAAACATGAGCAGCTCGCCCAATAGCAGCAGAATCAGAAACAGAATCGCAGCGCACAGACAATCGATTAACGGTTTCATTCGCTTCCTCCTCCCTGTACCGTATAGTCTGTCACACAGCGGCAGTTTTCATTCGTATCCATGATGATGATTTCCTGACCGGTATCGACATGCACCACATCGCCCTGCCAGCGGACCCATCCGGGCTGCTGCATTCCCTCGCATCGTGACTGCTGAAGCAGCTGAGCGCGGACCCAGCGCAGCGCCAGAATAATCCGCTGATCCCGATGATCGCTCAATTGCAGCTGACGGCTCACTTCCATGCGGACGGCCAGCTGTTCAAAAAGCAGCGCGCAAAGCGCGCTGATCACCAGAAGACAGCCAAGAAAGGTCAGACAGACAAAACCCCGTTTATTCAATCCAGCCGATCTCCCTTCGTACTTCTCCATGCCGTGTTTGCAGTGTCATCACAATGCAGTTTCCTTCCTGGTGAAAAGAAACTTCTTCCACCTCGTCGAACAAAATCCAGGTTCCCGGCCGGATCAGCAGCCATTGTCCGCTCTGACACAATTCCCTTTCCTGCTGATCCAGCACGAAGGAAAGCGCATGCGGATGAACCGTAATCTGTTCGCTGCGCATCAGCACCTGGCGCAGCTGGCGAAGCTGAATTTCATCCTGTGTTGAGCGCATCAGAAAATCCTGCCGCAAAAGAAGCTGAAACAGCGGCAGCATCAGCATGACCAGCGCGCTGCAGAGGATCATCGCCAGCAGCAGCTGAATCAGAATGCTTCCCCGGCGGGCGGGGTGGCGCTGGGCTGGGGGCGACATACCGGACAATCCACCTCCTGTTCCATGGCGCTGCGCATGGCCGCGCTGCTTTGGGCCTGATTGCGATCCTGCTGATTCTGCCACAGGACGCTGCTGCTGAGAAAAGCTCCGGTCATCATGATGCACAGTACGCAGATCGCCATGGCTGCCAGCGTTTCCGCCATAAGAAAACCGCGTTTATTTCGCAACAAGTCTGCCTCCCGCCAGCTGCAGTGTCAGACAGCGGCCATGAAAGCACAGCGTTCTGGCCAGATCCACATGTCCCTGCGGATTAATCCGGATCACAGCGCTGTTTTGATCGCTTTCCTTGGCATGAATCTGGCGTGGCTGCAGCTGTCCCATCGCTTCCGCCTGGTTTTTCAGAAAATCCGCCGTCCATCGCCAGGGTGCCAGATTCGGCAATCGAAATCCGGAAATGGCCAGCTGCTGCAATGCCGCTACGATTGCCAGCGCGATCAGCGCCTGCAATACCGTCATTCCCCGTTTATCGCTCATAGGCTTGTCCGTCGCGGATATCCAGCTGCTTGCCGGAAGAACAGACAGTCTGCTGTTCGCTGATCAGCCCGGCCGATACCAGATCGGAAATGCGCTGCGGCAATTGGCCGGTGTCCAGCCTGTATTGCAGAATAGCTGAATCAATGACTTTGCGCTGGGCCTGACAGCCTTTCTCATCAACGATGGTCATCACTTTCTGAATATTGGGAACTGAAAGCAGAAACAGAATCGCCATCACACTGACCACAATGATCATTTCCAGCAGCGTAAATCCGCGTTTATCTTTTCGTAACGTCGGTGTTTTTTCCATTCGCATCTCTCCTTTACAGCTGACTCATTACGGACAACGGCAGCAACAGAATCTGATAAACAAGAATCAGGATCAGCGCGATCAGCAGGTACGCCGTTGCCTGCAGCGCCGCTGCCAGTCGTTTCTGTTTGCGAACCAGACGATCCTGTCCGGCCGCAATGTAGCTTTCCAGCAGCTCCTGCATGCGATGACTGCGGCAGGCGGCGTTCAGAAAGCGGGCGAAAGAGGGATCCAGATATTCGCTGGCCGCCGCACGGGTCAGACTTTGTCCGTTTAACAGCGCCTGTTCCACATGATAACTGATCAGCCGGATCAGCGGTTTCTTCTCCATTTTCTGCAAAATTTGCAATGTTGTCCGGGTAGCGCAGCCCTCTTTCAGACAGCAGTGAAAATAACGTGCAAAATCCAATCCCAGCCACTCGCGAATCAGACCGGCGGCATGCATTCGAATCAGAATGACATAAGCGGCCAGTTTCCGCGTCAGGGAGGACAGAACAAACAGAAGCAATCCCGCCCCGCCAGCGATCGCCGTTCCCATCACGATCAAAACGGCCCGGATCCCTCCCTGCGCCAGCTGCATGGCGGCGGTGGAAGCGCCGAAGGAAGCGGACATGGCGATCAGCGGCGGGAAACACAGCTCATTGAATACCGCCAGGCCGACTACGCTGCCACCCAGCACCAGACAGGGATAAGTCAGCATCTTCGCCCGTTCCCGCCGCAGTTTCTGCTGGATTTCATCCAGCGCCAGCGTCATCGCCAGCGCCCGTGAAAGCGGCAGCACCTGAATCAGTGCGGCAAAATCCGCCTGCAGGGCTGCTGGCATCAGCGGCGTCAGCGTTTCGCCCAGCGGCTGTCCCTCCTTCATCTTCGCGCGCAACCAGCTCAGCACTTCGCGGTTGCGTTCATCCTCAATCAGATCCAGCCCATCGCGAAAGCTGATCCCCGCCTCGCAAAGAATTCCCAGCTGCCGGCAATCCTGTTTACCAAGAATTCTGCTGGTATTGAGAGATAAGATTTTTTTCAGCCAGCCGTTCCATTCTTTCCGCCAGTGAAACAAACCCCTCTCCCGGTGGCTGGCCCTGCCGGACCCGTTCGAGGTGAGGCGGCTGAAGCACTTCATAAACACACATCTTTCCTTTCTGATTTTTCAGCGTGATCAGCCGCTGACAGCTGACACACACCAGCATTTCCATCAGTACTGTCCGGCTGACTCCCAGCTCGCACATCCGCTCAATCGCATTCACCGCACTGGCTGCGTGAATGCTGCTGAGAACCAGATGTCCGGTCAGGGCGCAGCGCAGAGCCATGGCAGCCGCAACGCTGTCGCGAATCTCTCCGATCATGATCACATCCGGATCATGCCGCAGCAGCTGACTGATTCCTTCATCATAGCCAAGATGCTGCTTTTCATTGATCTGAATCTGAACGTACGCTTCGCTGTGAATCTCAATCGGATCCTCCAGCGTGAAAATGCTGGCGCCTTTCAGTTCATTGAGCATCGCATACAGCGTTGTCGTCTTGCCGCTGCCGGTAGGTCCGCTGAGCAGAATGAGTCCGCTCTTCTGCCGCAGCGCTTTTTTCAGCGGTTCCGTCTGAACTTTCTGACTGCAGCAATCCTTCAAGGTCCAGTCCAGCCGGCCGTTAAGAATCCGCAATACGCCGCTGGTAACCAGCAGGCTGTGCATCAGCGCAAAACGCAGCGCCAGCCGTTTCCCGTCCACGTCCATTTCAAACCGTCCGGTTTGCGGCCGGCTGCGATCGCTGAGTTCCAGATCCGCCAGATATTGCAGATAACGAAACAACGCCATATCGCGCGCATCGCTGTCCAGCTGACGGATCTTCTGTCCGCAGCGCAGCTGCAGCGTTACGGAACTGCCGCGGACGACAAAATGAATATCCGTGGCGTGCTGACTGAGCGCCATCCGCAGCAGTTCCAGCAATCGATCATCCATGCTATCAGCTCCCTACATCTGTACTATTGCCGCTTTTCGCATTTCTCCTTATACAAAAAAACCGGATTGCTCCGGTTTTCACTCAGAACGGCGCGGCAGCCACCGCCCCCCTCGGACAGGCAGATCAAAACGCAGAAGCGCCGTAACAATCGAGATCATGCTGAACAGCTCGCAAACCACACCGGCTGTTGAACCAATCATCCCGTTATAACAAAGCCATCCGGCGCTGGCAACCAGCGTCAGTAAGCGCAATGACCGCGGATTGCGGCTGCCATAAGCCAGAGTGGAACATTCCTTGACAAACAGGATAACGCAGCTGAGGGGGCCTTGCCAGTCAAGCAGCACCATGATCAGAAACAGCAGGCAGAAAATCCCGATCGGCGTGCATGCCGGATAATTTCGGCGCTCACACCAGCAAAACGTCTGATTTCTGAGACAGACCAGCAGATTGGCCATCATCCCCGCTCCCTGTCCCATCAATCCGTACTGCACGGCAAACAGCAGTTCACTCAACGTTCGAAACAGTAAAATACGTCTGTAACTCCGGCACTGAAAAGAAATGACATTCATCGCCATTCCCAGCCATCCCAATGCTTGCAACATGGTTGTTCTCCCTTCCGTTCATTGACAAACTGCAGTTCTGTTTTCTATTATAATAATGATCATGAAAAACACAATGAATGTTCATTAACTTGAAAAACAAACATTTTATCGAACAGAAAGGAACATCCTATGAACGAAAGACAGAAGAACATGTTTGATCTCATCCAGCAGAAAGGCAAAATCTCCACCGGCAAACTGGCTTCGCTGTTCTATGTTTCCCCCATGACCGTACGGCGGGATCTGGCCGACATGGAAAAAGAAGGATTGATCCGACGCTATCGCGGCGGCGCGCTTTCACGGATGAAAGAACAGGAACTGCCCATTGCTCAGCGTTATGATCAGGACGAACAGGAAAAACGGATTCTGGGAAAAAAAGCGGCATCCCTGCTGCAGGACCATCTGAATCTTTTTCTGGACAGCTCTTCCACCTGTTCCTACATCATCCCCTATATGAAGGAATTTCGCGATCTCCAGCTGATTACCAATTCTGTCATCTCACTGCAGATCGCCGCCCGCTATCAGCTGCCTGCGATTCTGATCGGCGGCGTTTATGATCCTCAGGACATGTGTCTGACCGGACCTGACGCGGTTGCCCAGGCAGAACGATACAACGTGGATCTGGCCTTCTTTTCCACCCGTGCCTGCTCTGATGATGGGATCATCTCCGACGCCAGTTTGCAGCAGCTGGAAGTCAGAAAAGCGATAATGCGTCATGCCCGCCGGCGTGTCTTTCTGTTTGAATCCGCCAAACTCCACCAGAAATCGCTGTATACGCTCTGCCACGTCGATGACATTGATGACCTGCTTTTGACGTCCGGGGAACAACTCCATCCGGATTCATAGTCGCCCCCACCCGTAAAACGGGTGGCTCGGGACGCGGGCTCTAAGCCCGCCCTACCTGGCCGCGCCTCAAGGCGCTGGCTTT
>CAJFOC010000002.1 GCA_904395815.1 uncultured Holdemania sp. | reverse complement strand
TCCTGGTTCTGGCAGGGCAGCCGGGGCTGGTATTGCCGGCGCTGTATTCAGTTTTCCAGACAATTGCTGGAGGAAGAACAGACGGAGAGTAACCTGATGGCGCAAAGGGATGAATGCGATCCTGAATTGCGGCTGGATTATCCGCTGACCCCAGCGCAGAAACGGGTTTCAGATCAGTTGTGTGAGAAGATCCAGACGCAGGATGTGCTGATCTATGCGGTCTGCGGCAGCGGCAAGACGGAAATCGTCATGGATTGTCTGCGTCAGACGTTAAAGAAAGGGCAGCGGGCGGCAGTCGCCATTGCCCGCCGGCAGGTTGTTCTTGAACTGGCGCAGCGGTTTTCCGCCGCTTTTCCTCATCTGGTGGTAACCCCGGTTTGTCAGGGATACACGGCCAAGACGGACGGGGATCTGATCGTCTGTACGACGCATCAGCTTTATCGCTATATCGGCGCGTTCGACGTGCTGGTGCTGGATGAACCGGATGCGTTTCCGTTTAAGGGCGATCCGGTGCTGCACGGGATTGCTGCTGCAAGCTGTCGGGGACATACGGTTTACACCACGGCGACGCCGGACGCTCATCTTCAGCGGCGGGTCAGGGAGAACACGCTGACGATGCTGACGCTGTTTTCCCGACCACATGGTCATCCTCTGCCAGTACCGAAAATCCGCGTTGGGCCGCGGTGGCTGTTATGGCTGTGGCTGGCAGCCTGGCTGAGAAAAAAGGAAAAGGAAGGAAAACAGGCGCTGATCTTTGTGCCAACCACGGCCATGAGTCGCCGTCTGGCCCGCGTGTTTTCAGTGTGTTATCGCGTTGCGGACATCAGCAGCCGTTCTGTGGATAAGGACGAAATCATCCACCGTTTCCGCAGCGGACAGACGCAGTTCTGTTTTGCGACCACGATTTTGGAGAGAGGGATTACGATCGAGGGGATTGACGTCGCGGTGCTGGAAGCGGATCACAGCGTTTTTGACGAAGCTTCGCTGGTACAGATGGCCGGACGGATTGGCCGCAGTTTCCGCTGCCCGGATGGCGAGGGACTGTTTCTTTGCCGCCGTCGCAGCGCCGCGGCGGAAAATTGCATCCGCAGTCTGAGGCAGGCCAATGCGGCCGGATGATCGCTGCCGCTGGTGCGGCGGTCCTGTGGCGCAGGGAGCTTCGCTGATCGATTTGCTGTGTACGGAAGATCTGCTGTGCGCCGCCTGCCGCCATCAGCTGACGCCCAAGCCTTGCACAGTGATGCTGGGGACATTGCGGATCCGTGGGTTTTATGGCTACGAAGGGCTTTTCCGTTCCATGCTGCTGCAGTACAAGGAATGCATGGACGAGGCGCTGCAGGATGTTTTCCTCTTGCCGTTGGCGCGCCGGCTGCGCCGTCAATTGCGCCATGCCGTGCTGATTCCGATGCCCTCTTCCACTCTCAAACGCCGCCAGCGGGGATTTGATACGGTTCCGTCGCTGTTTTCCATGCTGCATCTGCCCATAGCGCAGGTGCTGGAGAAAAGTGGGGAGATGCTGCAGAGCGGCAATGCGGCGCAACGCCGTCACAACGCCGCCCAGATCCGGTTGAAGGCGGACGTCAGCCTGCCTGCAGGACGGCTGGTGCTGATCGACGATGTGCTGACTACCGGCGCAACCCTGCAGGCAGCCGCAGCCTTGTTGCCGCAGGCCAAAGAAGCGGTGGTGCTGGGGGTCAATCAGCGCTGGCTGCCGTCCAGGCCTTCTGTTTTTCAGCAGATTGGCGAAAGAGGTCGAAATAAGACGAAGGAAAAGATTTGAGTTCCCCGACCAACGAATTTATACTCAGAGGTGAAGTGAAAGGAGGATTCAGGATGCAGGGAAAAGTCAAATGGTTCAATGCCGAAAAAGGATTTGGTTTTATCAGCAATGAAGAAGGAAAAGACGTGTTTGTCCACTACTCCCACATCAATGAAACCGGGTTTCGGACGCTGGAAGAAGGACAGTCTGTCCGTTTTGATCAGGTTCAGGATGCCCGCGGCCTTCAGGCCCGCAACGTAGTCAAAGCATAGAAGGAAGGATCGGAAACGGCATGGCGCAGGGAAAAGTCAGAAAATTCAATCAACAGAAAGGGTACGGCTTCATCCGGCTTCATGATGGCCGCGACGTTTTCTTCCATTATTCGCAGCTTGTCATGGATGGCTTCAAGACGATCGAGGAAGGAGAAGAGGTGGAGTTTGAGCTGGTGGACAGCGACCGCGGTCTTCAGGCCCATTCGGTGAAACGTCGTTAAAAGGATCAGAAGGCTGACATTTCGGCCTTTTTCTTTGTGCAGTCAAATAAATTACGCTATAATAGTTGAGGATGGAGGTATATATGGCAACTTTTCTTGAACAATTGTTTAACTATGATAAAAAACGTCTGAAAGCCGTAGAAAAAAAAGCCAGAGAAGTCGACGCTCTGGCTGCCTCAATGGCCGCGCTCTCCGATGATCAGCTGAAAGCCAAAACGCCGGAATTCCGGCAGCGTCTGGCTGAGGGAGCAACGCTGGACGATCTTCTTCCTGAAGCGTATGCCGTTGCCCGGGAAGCAGCCAAACGGGTGATCGGCGAATATCCGTATCTGGTTCAGATCATGGGCGGAATTGTGCTGCATGGCGGCGATATCGCGGAGATGAAGACCGGCGAGGGAAAAACGCTGACCTCGGTTTTGCCGGTGTATCTGAACGCGCTGGAAGGCAAGGGCGTTCACGTGGTGACGGTCAACGAATACCTGGCTGGCCGTGACGCGGAGTGGATGGGTCAGATTCACCGTTTCCTCGGGTTGAGCGTCGGATTGAACCTCAGACAGCTCTCGCCGGCTCAGAAGCGGGCGGCCTATGCCTGTGATATCACGTACACGACCAATGCGGAAGTCGGATTCGACTATCTGCGAGACAACATGGTGACCCGGACGCAGGACCGGGTGCTGCGGCCTTTGAATTTTGCGCTGGTCGATGAAGTCGACTCGATTCTGATCGACGAATCGCGAACCCCGCTGATCATTTCCGGCGGTCAGAAACAGACGGCCAACCTGTATCTGCAGGCGGACCGGTTTGTCAAATCGCTGAAAGCGGAACAGGATTATCAGGTGGACGTCAAAAGCAAGACGGTACAGCTGACGGACGCCGGCGTATCCAAGGCGGAAAAAGCGTTCAGAATCAAGAATCTGTACGAACTGGATCATACCCAGCTTGTCCACCATCTCTCCCAGGCGCTGAAAGCCAATTACATCATGACCCGCGATGTGGAATATGTAGTGGATAACGATGAAATTGTCATCGTCGATCAGTTTACCGGCCGTCTGATGAAAGGACGGGCCTATTCTGACGGTCTGCATCAGGCCATTGAAGCCAAGGAAGGGGTACCGATCAAGCAGGAAACAACGACGCTGGCAACCATTACCTATCAGAATTTCTTCCGTCTGTACAACAAGCTGAGCGGAATGACCGGTACGGCCAAGACGGAGGAAGAGGAATTTCTGAGCATCTACAACATGCGGGTTTTCGAAATTCCGACCAACAAGCCGGTAGCTCGTGTTGATTATCCGGATGCGGTATTCGGTACGAAAAAAGCCAAGTTCAACGCTCTGATCGAAGAGGTCAGCCAGTGCTATCAGAAAGGACAGCCGGTATTGGTCGGCACGATTGCGGTAGAAACCAGCGAATTCATTTCCAAGCTGCTGAAACAGCGCAAGATTCCGCATGAAGTGCTCAACGCCAAAAACCATGCCCGGGAAGCGGAGATCATCAAAAAAGCCGGCGAAAAGGGTTCGGTGACCATCGCAACCAACATGGCCGGCCGAGGAACCGATATCAAGCTGGGAGAAGGCGTTCGCGAGCTGGGCGGATTGGCGGTACTGGGATCAGAACGTCACGAATCCCGCCGTATTGACAATCAGCTGCGCGGCCGTTCCGGCCGTCAGGGTGATCCGGGCTATTCCCGTTTCTATGTATCGGTTCAGGATGATCTGATGGTCCGCTTCGGTTCGGAGAAAATGGAAAGTCTGTTCTCACAGCTGGGCGATGTGCCGATTGAGTCCAAAGTGGTGACCAGATCGATTTCCAGCGCGCAGAAGCGGGTGGAAGGAGTCAACTTCGACGTCCGCAAGACGCTGCTGGGATACGACGATGTGCTTCGTCAGCAGCGTGAGATTATCTATGAGCAGCGCAATTTCATCCTGGATAACGACGATGTGCACAGCATTGTGCGGGATATGTTTGACCGGGTAGTCAGCAATCTGGTCGCCAGTCATACTGAGCATAACGGCAAGGAAGAAAAGGTCAATGCCGATGAGCTGTTGGGAAGTCTGGAAAAGATGGGCTTCCATGAGAACCTGACAGCCGATCAGCTGGAAGGCAAGAGCATTCAGCAGATCAGTCAGATGTGCTGTCAGGCGGCCTGGGATGTGTATGAGAATAAGATTGCGGCGATCAAGCAGCATGTGCTGCCGGTGGAAAAAACGATGGTGCTCAAGGTGATCGACCGCAACTGGATCGATCATATCGATACGATGAGCAAGCTCAGAGACGGAATTCATCTGCGTTCCTATGCGCAATCCAATCCGCTGCAGGCGTATGTTTCCGAAGGCTACCAGCTGTTTGAAGATATGATGGCGCGCATCGCTCAGGAAGTGGTCACTTTCTGTCTGAATGTCCGGATCGTTATTGAGGAGCGGAAAGCGTAATGGAACTGTATGAAATCAGACAAGGCGTCAGCGATGCGGCGAAAAAGCTGAAACAGCTTGGCGAATCGCTGGATCTATCGCAGAAGAGCCGGCAGATTGCGGAGCTGGAAGAACGACAGAACGGCGAACATTTCTGGGATGATCCCAAAAGCGCACAAAATGTCATCCGTCAGTGCAACAGCCTGAAAGCGCTGGTGGAGAAATACGGACAGATGGACTCGATGCTGCAGTCGCTGCAGGAGACGATCGACGAGCTGAATCAGAATTATGACGAAGAGCTGAAGGAATTGCTGGATGAGGAATATCTGGAGACGGTGAATCAGTTTGAAAACTTTGAAGTCATGGTACTGCTGTCTCATCCGTATGACAAAAACAACGCTATTCTGGAACTTCATCCTGGTGCCGGCGGGACGGAAAGCCAGGACTGGGCCAGCATGCTGTACCGGATGTATTGCCGCTGGGCCGAGCGCAAAGGGTTCAAGGTAACCGTTCTGGATTATCAGGAAGGCGAAGAGGCCGGCATCAAGTCTGCCAGCATCCTGATCGAAGGGGAAATGGCCTATGGCTATCTGAAGGCGGAAAAAGGCGTGCACCGGCTTGTGCGCATTTCCCCGTTTGATTCCTCCGGACGCCGTCATACGTCGTTTGCGTCGCTGGACGTCATGCCGCAGTTTTCCGATGATATCGAAATTACCATTGAGGAAAAAGATCTGGAAGTCATCACGATGAGAGCCAGTGGAGCGGGCGGACAGCATATCAACAAGACGGACAGCGCGGTGCGGATGACGCATAAGCCGACCGGGATCGTGGTCAGCTGTCAGACCGAACGCAGTCAGATTCAAAACCGCGAACGATGCCTGAACATGCTGAAGTCAAAGCTGTATCAGCGCATGATCGAGGAACAGGAGGCCAAGCTGGCGGAAATCCGCGGTGAACAGAAAAACATTGAATGGGGATCGCAGATTCGTTCCTATGTTTTCTGTCCTTATACGATGGTCAAGGATCATCGGACCAATTATGAAACAGGCAACGTGCAGAACGTCATGGACGGCGATCTGGACGATTTCATCTTCAGTTATCTGAAAAGTCAGATTCAATGACAGAGACCTCTTCTTTCCGGAAGAGGTTCTTTTTTGGAAGAAAACGGAAAATCTCAAAACTCAGACGAAGAAAAGTGAAAACGCTTGCGAAAAACAATTTCAGGAAAGGTAGTGACGTGATAAAATAGGATAGAAAGATGGGCTGGATGAAAACAGGAGGAGAAGATGATGAAAATCTGTTCGTTTGGTGAAACATTAATTGATTTTTCCCCGTTGGGCGTCAGTGACAACGGCAATCTGATTTTTGAACGGAATCCGGGCGGCGCTCCGGCCAATCTGGCGGTATCGGTCGTCAAACACGGTTGTGAGGCCAGCTTTGTCGGAGAAATCGGCGAGGATATTTTCGGTGATTTTCTGAGAGAGACGCTGAAACGGGAAGGCGTGGATACGCAGTATATGGTCGTCAATCCACGCTATAAAACGACGCTGGCTTTTGTTCAGCTGGATGCGCAGGGAGAACGTTCATTCTGTTTTTATCGCAATCCCGGCGCCGATACGATGATAGAAACCCGGGATGTGAACTTTCAGGCGATTGACGAATGCGATCTGTTTCATTACGGATCTGTCTCCATGACGAACAATCCGGCACGGATTACTACTTTTGAGCTGGTGCGCTATGCCCGTCAGAAAGGCAAGCTGATTTCATTTGATCCGAATTTGCGCAAACCGCTGTGGAATGACGAGAAGGAAGCCCGGCGGGAAATTTGTCATGGCATGGAGTATTGCGATATTCTGAAAGTAGCGGACGATGAACTGGCATTTCTGACTGGCTGTTCCACGCTGGAACAGGGTGCTCGTGAATTGCAGAAGCAATACGGTATTCCGCTGATCCTGGTCACTGAAGGCGGCAAAGGCAGTCATGCGCTGATTCATGATTATTTCATTGACGCGGCGGCCTGCAATGTCGAGGTGGTGGATACGACCGGAGCGGGCGACGGCTTTTTCGGCTGCTTCCTGGCATCGCTGCTGAAAAGCGGCAAAACCCTGGCAGAGCTGACCGGCGATGAAGTGTATCAGATGCTCAGACTGGCCAATGCCGCCGGCGCACTGGCGGTGACCCGCAAGGGAGCAATTCCGGCGCTGGCGACGACGGCAGAAGCGCTGGCGCTGCTGGAACAGAATCCGCAATAACGGGATTGCGTTATTGAAAAGACAACGGAACAGGGAAGTGAACCGCTGATTGGGGGTGGCCAGGAAGCGGTTCACTTTTTCTGATACTTTTCCAGGGAAAACAGCCACAGGAATTCCTGTGGCTGTTTTAAAATTGGATAGGCGGTCTTGGACAACGTTTTTTTCCATAAGAAAATCGGAACGACCCGTCGTTTTGTCAGTCCGTTCCGATTTTTTGAAGGTGAGAGGTGATCTCGTGATAAACAAACTGAATCAGATCCGGATCGACATGATCTTTCAGATAAACCAGATTCAGCTCTCGACGCAGATGAAAATCCACGACTGGAATTTCCGCCAGGAGACCGTCGCGGACATCCTGCGCGATGATGTCTTCGTGCAGAAAACCAATGCCGCATCCCGCCTGAATCATCGTTTTCATCACGTTCATGCTGCCGCATTGAATGACGGCGGGAAAGCTTTCGTAAGAATAATTGTGCTCGGCCAGGCCAGTGGGAAGAATTCCCCGCATGCGGGATTCCTTTTGCCGGATGATCAGCGGATAGTCGATCAGATCGCTCAGATGAACTTCTTCTTTTTCACACAGCGGATGATGCGGTGGGACAACCAATCCCATGTGCGTCTGTTTGATCAGCTGATTGTCAAATCGAGATTTCTCGAAGAAACCTTCGACTAGCGCAAAATCGATAGATCCCTCTTCCAGCGCTTCTAGACATTGCGAGGTATTGTTGATGCGGACGCACAGTTCGGTCTGCGGTTTTTCCTGCATCCACCGGCACAACAGCGGCGGCAGGATGTATTCGCCAAAGGTAAAGGTGCAGTCGAAGCGCAGCCGCCGGTGAGCTTTCTGACGCTGGGAAAGCTGTTCGATGATTCGCTGGCTCTGTACTTCCAGAGACAGTGCCTTGCGGTACAGCTGTTTTCCGGTTTCGGTCAGCTGCAGCCGGCGATGATTGTATTCGAACAGCTTGAATCCGTAGGATTGTTCCAGATAGCGGATGTGCTGGGAAACCGCCGGCTGGCTCATGTGCAGCTGTTCCGCTGTTTTCGTATAATTCAGCGTCTTGCTCAGAAGCAGAAACGTTTTTAATCGATAATCCAGCATGGACGGTCTGACCTCCTTTTATTTATTATATCACAGCCTGCAACTGGGAAAGAAGAGCGGAGAGATGAGCTGGAAAGTGGATCAGCAATAAAAAAAACTGCGGCAGAAGCAGACTTCTGTCGCAGAAAAGAGTTTATCCGACTGCAATGTTGCCTTCCGGATAACCAATGCGATCACCACTGTTGGAGAAATACCAGAGCGAGGCAACAGTCAGCGGTCCCAGCCGGCCGATATACATAATCAGGATGGACAGCAATTTGCTGGCATCCGTAAGATTAGGTGTAATACCGGTAGAAAGACCTACTGTACCAAAGGCGCTGGTGACTTCCGTCAGAATGTCAATCAGTCGTAAATCCGGTTCGAAGACTGACATCAGATACACTCCGGTTCCCACTACGCTGGCTGCCAGCAGCGTGATTACCGCCGCTTTTTTGAACAGTTCGCGCGGAATGCGGAAATGAAAGGCTTTGGCAGTTTTGTTGGTGGCAAATGATTTGATTTCCAGCAGCAGGACAAACAGCGTGCTCGTTTTTATACCGCCGCCGGTGGATCCCGGAGAGGCGCCGATAAACATCAGCAGGCACAGGATCAGCAATCCCGGCGTTGTGAACGTGCTCAGCGGCACACTGGAAAAGCCGGCGGTACGGGCAGAGACGCTGTGAAAGAACGCTTCCATCCAGGAGATGTCTTCCGACAGCTGCAGCATGACCGCACCCAAGACGATCAGAATGGCACTGACGCTGATGACAACTTTGGAATGCATGGACAGCTTGGACCAACGGAATTTTTTCTGCCAGCATTCCCGAATCACGAGAAAACCGATACCGCCCAGGATAATCAGCGAACAGGTTACCACATTAAGCAGGATGTCATCATGGTAGGGAATCATATTCTGGAAATCACCCAGGATATCGAATCCGGAGTTGTTAAAAGCGGCGACAGAGTGGAACAGACTGATGCCCAGCGCGTCCAGTGGTGCATAATCCTGTGAAAAAACAAGAAAGCTTAACGCCGCACCGCTTAATTCGATAATCAGCGTGGTGATCAGTACACTTTTGACAAAATGGACAAGACCGTTGCCGGAATCCAGATTCATTGCTTCCCGGATCAGGATTTTGCCCTTCAGGCTGACCCGCCGTCCCATGGCCAGAATCACGCCGGCGCCGACAGCGGTTACCCCCAGGCCGCCGACCTGAATCAGCGCCGCCAGAATGAACTGTCCAATCGGGGTGAAAGTATTACCGGCATCCACGGCGATCAAACCGGTAACACAGACCGCGCTGGTGGAAGTATACAGAGAATCAATATAACGCAGATCGACGCCGTCGCGAACGCTGAACGGCATGATCAGCAAGACAGAACCAAGCAGAATCACCGCGGCGAAGCCCAGTGCGATAATGCGGGCTGGAGATTGCCGCCAAAACAGTTTTAACACAATGTCACCTCAACAGTATCTCTTTCTGAAAATCTGAAATGGAATGAATTAATTTTGGGATCCGGGTTCCGGTAACTGCCAGTCGCTGCCTTCACACATGCGATAGCCTACACCCAGCTCGTTGTAGATGATGTTGTTTTCTCCGGGGCGGGAATGCAGTTTTTTGCGGATGTTGGCCATGTTCACCTGCAGCTTTTTGATGCTGCCATTATCTGAACTTCCCCAGATGGCGGTGATGATGGCTGAATAGGTCATGACCTTTCCGCTGTGCAGTGCCAGCAGAGAAACGATGTTGTATTCGGTCTGAGTCAGATGAACTTCCTGCCCATGGACGAAAACTCTTCGCTGATCGTAGCGGATTTCCAGATCCTGGCTTTTCCAGCCGCCTTGCGGGCTGCCACCGCTGAAGGAACGCTGAGAACGCAGGGCGGCTCTGACCCGGGCCAGCAGCTCCGCGGTGCCAAACGGCTTGGTGATGTAGTCATTGGCACCCAAATCCAACGCTTCAACCTTGTCTGTTTCCTGAATCCGGGCTGAAAGCACCAGAATCGGCGTTACCGAATACGATCGGATCTCACGGATCAGCTCCGTTCCATCCATATCTGGCAATCCCAGATCTAAAAGAATCAGATCCGGAAGATGAGAACGGAAGATCAGCTTGCCCTGCGCACCGGTCGTCGCTTTGAGTACCTGATAGCCTTCTGCTTCCAGAATGGTCTGCATGAAGCTGTGAATGTTCAGCTCATCTTCAATCAGCAGAATCTTGAACTTATTGTTGGTCATGTTCCTTTTCCTCCAAGTCCAGAACAAACCGGATATCCGCTCCGCCCTCCGGACGGTTGCGGGCTTTGATCGTTCCGCCATGAGCGTGAATAATGGAAGCGCAGACGGAAAGACCGATACCCATGTTGCGCTTTTTACCGTCGGAAGGAATCTTGTTTTTTTCCGGGAATCCGTCAAACAGATGCGGCAGCATTTCTCGCGGGATACCGGCGCCGTTGTCAAGGACATCAAAGATTGCCTGCTGTTTCTGCAGGGTAACCTGGATCATCAGCCAATTCATGCCTCGAGCGTGCTGTACCGCATTTTCCAACAGATTCATCAGCACCTGTTCGATCAGCATCGCGTCCATCGGGATGCTGAGAAACTCATCGGGAATGTTCACGTCCACTTTCTGTTGCGGATATTGTTTGTGAAATCGCAGCAGAACAGAATCAATCAGTTCTTCCAGAACAATTGGCGTTTTGATAACCCGTACCTGACCGTCGTCGATACGGGTGACCGACAGCAGGTTTTCCACCATCCGAATCAGCCATTGGGCATCACTGCGGATTTCACCGAGCAGCTGCATCTGTTTGCTATACGACAGCCGGTCATAGTTTTCCATGATTGCCGAACAGGAACCGTAAATGGCAGTCAGCGGCGTGCGCAGGTCATGAGAGATGGCCCGCAGCAGATTGGCCCGCATTTTTTCCTTTTCGCTTTCCGCTTTTTCTTTTTCCTGCCGCTTGACCTTGGTGGTCAGCGTACTGGTCAGTACGGTGACAATCAGCATGACCAGCGCTGAAATTAAATTTTCCGGCGCTGAGAAGGTAAAGCGGAAATAAGGAAAGGTGAAAGCGTAGTTGATCGACAGCACACTGATCAGCGAACCGACGATTCCCCAGCCATAACCCTGGGTATTGAGCGTGATCAGAAATACCGCTAGAACAAACAGCGCCGGCACTGAGGTGGAACAGTCCAGCTGTCTTTCCAGTAACAGGCTGATCAGAAACGCTGCGCCCAGCACGCCGGCGGTGATCAGAACATCGCGGGTGAAGAATGATTTCATATCGGTAATCCTCCGACGTTCCTATTATAGGCCAGGGGTGGTAAAGATGGGGCAAAGATCCGCCCTCATTGCGGAAGGTATCGATCGGAAAATGGCAGCGACAGCGATTGCAGCTCACTGGCATCCTGCCGGTGATGACGGCACTGACTGAGCGCGGCCCAGTTTTCAATCAGCTCGCGTTCAGCCCGTCCGCTGCGCAGCATGTCTTCCAGCGCCGGACGCAGCCATTTCCAGCTGGTCAGCTGAAACAGGCTGAGCGTTTCCGTTTTTCCTTGATGGGTCCACAGGAAACGGTCATCCAACGCAAGCGTGTCGTCCAGCATCTGCGCGCAGACCTCTGGCAGCAGGATAACCAGTTCTTCCGCCAACGAAGCGTTGTGCAGTTCGTGACTTAGCAGCGGCAGAAGGATTTGCGGCTGATCTGAAGACTGACAGGCCTGAAACAGCCGGACTGCCTTTTGGACGGCGCGAAACACTTCCTGTCGGGAATAAGGGGCGCACTGGCGCTGTTCGGGGTCCTGTTCCAGCAGAAAGATCTGCCGCCGCCAGGCAAAGCCGTCCTGCGGCCAGTTTTCGGCGCACTGGCGCGCCTGCTGCGCCAGACGCGCGCAGGGCTGTCCGTCAATAAGGCATTCTCCATGGGTTTTACCCAGTTCATCCCGCGCAGCGCTGAGGGTAATCAGACAGGTTTTGCCGCTGTTGAGCAGATGCGGTAACGGCTGACGGATCAGATTCCAGAAATCAAGCCGGTGGTGGGGGTCCAATGGCTGCCCCAGACCAGTAATATCGCTTTGAACTAACCGCCAGCGGCGCACAGTTCCACCGGTTTCGCTGGTCAGCTGCATCACCGCTTCCTGCCTCATCATCGTTAATAACACCGCCATCATCCCAAACAGAAACAATCCCAGCGCAGCATTGAGTGCCTGCTGACGGGTTTCACCCCATCCTTCGCACAGTTCCTGCAGCGGCTGTTCAAAACGCGGACAGCTGGCGGTAAACAACAACCGTGCCCGCTGCGGCTGATCTTCCTGCACGCTCAGCTGGATCGTCAGATCGTGCTTTTCAAAATAAACCGCGTCTGCTCGAAGCTCACAAGGTTCCATAGTGGCGCAGATCGTCTGTAGTTGCTGCAGCAGCGCTGCCGTTTCCTGATTCATGTTTCTCATCTCCATTGGTCTTCTCCTATTGTAGCCTGAGCGGGCAACATCGGCAAGTCCCGGGATTCAGTCTTTCAGCCGCAGCGTTTTGCTTTGCGGATCAAGACAGATCAGCTTTTCTCTCAGCAGCTGCCGCAGAATGGGATTGAGCAGCTGCAGCGGGCAGGACAATCGTTCGCTCAGCTGAAACGGAGTCAGAGAGACGTTTTCCGTCAGCAGTGTCAGCACCGCCTGCTGCCAATACTGATGACGCCGTTCGCGTGAGGTCATCGGCATTCGGAATAATACCTGCCGGGTACGCGGATCTTCACTGAGAAGAGGCTCTTTCCAGCCTTCCCGTTTTTGCAGCGCTTCAATCCGCCGCAATCCGCTTCCCCGAGCGTCAGCTTCTCCGAGATAGTGGAACAACTGATGCAGCACCGGATTGAGAATGTGTTGTCGCTTCAGCTGTCCGGTATTGAGAATCTGAATTTCATCGCCGCGTTGCCGTAGCAGAATATGCGGATGCTGGTGGTAATCAGTATGAATCAACGCGTTGATTATCGCTTCCGACAGTGCCTGCGCTGCTGTCGGATCTTTCTGCTGCTGCAGATATTGCTTCAGCTGGCCCCAGAAGTGAAACAGACAGTCGTGATCTTTCGTTTTGCAGGTCAGCTGATCACAAAGCCGCAGATCCGGAAACCATCGCTGCATCGCTTTTTGACGGCCAAACATCAGCATTCCGGCACAGCTTGGCCGCAAAACCTGATCCGCGTCAAATCCCAGGGCATTGATATGAGTCAGAAAGCACAGATCCTGTGCCGCGTTCCAGTCGGACTGCGGATTGCATTGGCGGTAATACTGCCGGTAAGCAAGGATCTGCGTTTCATCCAGATCTTCCGGCAGGGCATCTTTCAGCGGCCGGTTGTCAGGCAGCTGATGGTACCGTTCTTCCAGCATGGTCTGAACCTGATCGACGGCGCAGCGCATATCTCCCTCTCCGCTGCGCAGATAGCTTCCGGTAAACGGACTGGATCCGAGATAGACAGGTTTCTGACTTTTCTGAGCGCGGGGAATTTGGATAACGACAATGGACTTGCCCTGCAGCGGCTGAATCCAGACATCCTGCGGCTGCAGCAGATTGATGCTGATCTGATGAGGATTACGAATCTGCAGCCAGAACTGGTCAATCAGGTGCTGCGGATCTGGAAGAGTGACCGGATGAAAAGCGTGATTCTCATCTTCGATGACTCCTAACAGAATCAGGCCTCCGACCGTGTTGGCGAAAGATACGACAGTTTCCCATACGCTGTGAGGGAATCCGCCCTGCGCCCGTTTGGCTTCCAGCCGATTGTTCTCACGGTATCGTTCAATTCTTGTAAAATCAATCATGCGCTCCTGTGACCTCCCTTTCTTTCTACTTTAACCGCTGCCGCCGGCAGTTTCTACCCTTTCTGTGGCATAAAATGAAAAAGACAGATTGAAAAAACGGATGTTGGCGCTGTTTTGCTGTGAAAAAAGGAATCCGCTTCAGCGGATTCCCGAAGAGCCGGATGATCAGCGCGAGGTCAGAGCGATGAATTCATCGATCATGTCTTTGACGATATTCAGAGATTCACGCCAGAAGTCCGGTTTGGTGAGATCGATGCCGGCCATCGCCGCGACCTCTTCCACGCTGCTGACGGTTGTGGCTTCCAGCAGTTTGTCGTATTGCTGAACAAACGCCGCACCGGTTTTCTGATAGCGGGCATACAGTCCTTTGGCAAACAGACAGCCGAAAGCGTATGGGAAATTGTAGAAATTCAGTCCGGCATCGTAATAATGGCTCTTGCACACCCACATGTACGGATGCAGCGCCTGCGGATCCAGGCCGTCGCCATACGCTTTTTTCTGTGCCTGGAGCATCAGCTGTTCCAGATCCTGGCTGAACAGGAAACCTTCCTTGCGCCGCTCTACCACTTCGCTTTCAAACAGGAAGCGGGAAAGAATATCGCAGATGACCTGCGTGATGTCCTGCAGGCTGCTTTCAATCAGCATGACTTTTTCTTCTTTCTCGGCGGCGTCGCGGATGGCGGCGTTCATGATGACGGTTTCGTTGAAGGTGGAGGCGGTTTCCGCTACCGGCATTGTATAGCGGGTATTCAGCGGACTGTGCTGTTCAATTCTGTGGCCGTGATAGGCGTGGCCCAGCTCGTGAGCCAGAGTGACGACATCGCTCAGGGAACCGTCAAAGTTGGTCAGCACTCGGCTTTGTTTCAGCATCGGCAGATTGCAGCAGAAAGCGCCGCCGACTTTGCCCTTGCGCGGGAAGAAATCGATCCATTCCTCGTCAAAAGCCCGCTGGATCAGATTGCTGACCTCGCTGGAAAAAGGCTCGAAATTGCGGATCAGATAGTCTTTGGCCTGTTGAGGGGTGAAGGTCCGGGAACTTTTGCCCATCGGCGCAAACAGCTCGTAAAACGGCAATCCGTTGCTGTAGCCCAGCAGTTTCGCTTTATGACGCAGATATTCGTGGAATTTTGGCAGCGCTTCTTCGATGGCCTGCATCATCGCGTCCAGCGTTTCCCTTTTCATCCGTGAATTGAACAGCGTCATATCCAGCACGGAATCAAAATGACGCAACTGGCTGACGGTGTTGGCCTCGCCCTTGATGGAGTTGAGGGCGAAAGCGACCGCGTCCTTGATCTGATCGTAGGCTTTCAGTTCAGCCTGATAGGCGTCTTTTCGAACCTGGGCCTCTGGACTGTAGGCCAGGTTGCGGATGGCGGACAGCGTCATCGGTTCGCCATGCAGCGTAACGGAGACGGTCGAGGTCATGTATTCCTGCAGCTGAGACCAGGCGCTGGAGGCGTTGAGCTCCATTTTGCCGATCGCTTCTTCTACTTCATCCGACAGCGTATGTGCTGCCCGGGCCTGCGTTTCCCGCAGCCAGAACGCATGCTGACTCAGCAGCGGATCCATGCCGATCAGCGCTTCGATATCCTGTCGTGCAATCCACTGGCTGAAGCGGGTTGTGGCCCGCGCGGACTGACTGATTTTGTTTTGAAAGCGGGAGTTGATGGACACGATCTGCTGATCAGTGGTATTGGCCGACTGACGCAGGGAGAGATAAGCGCCGATCTTGCGGGTCAGCGTCTGATAATCCGACAGCGCAAGAATCACTTTGCGCAGCGTCGAAGCTGGAGAATCCTGCTCCAGGCTGTCGGCCAGTTCGTTCAAACCGGCGATCTGCCGGTCGATGTCGTCGAAATCATGCTGAAAAGCTTCGCTGTCCACAGATGGATACAGCGCGTCCAGATTCCACTGGTTCATCACAATCATTCCTCCTTGTCTTGACGGTGCGGTGGGGTTTGGCGGCGGATCCGCCGCATCACGATCATGCCGCAAAAAAGGCCAGTCATATCGATCAGCATGTCGCTCAGCTGACAGCTGCGGCCAGCGCTGAAACGCTGAATGCCTTCATCCACGATCGGAATCAGGAAACAGGGCGCCAGCGTTATGGCGCGGGTCATCCATGGCCAGCGCTGAAAACGAAAAGCAGCCATCAGAATCAGTCCCAGCAAGGCGTATTCGCTGAAATGCGCCCCCTTGCGGACAAGAAAATGCACCTGATCCAGCGACAGCGCGGCGCCGGATGAACTCAGCCAGCGGTGCAGCGGCATTGCGATTTTCAGGCTCAGACCGGATGAGACCTCACCGGATGCGGCGGAATTGGAAAAAATCACCAGAATCAGGATCAGGCTCAAAATCCACAGACTCTTTCTTTTCATGTTCCGCCCCTTTCCGTTTTTTGTATTATAAACCAGAACGCGCCGTAAAGGAAGAACCGGCGACAGGATGACGCCTTGCCGGCAGTCTGCTTTTTGGATAAAATAATAGAAAAAACACATTATAAATAAGGAGGGAAACGGGTTGAAAACAAAAAGAATCATCAAGGATCTGATTTTTGTACTGGCTGGAAACGGCTTGCTGGCGTTATCGGTCGCCCTGTTCATTCTGCCGCATGACATTCTCTCCGGCGGAGTAGCCGGGATTGCCGTAGCGCTGCATCCGCTATTGCACCTGGATACGACGCTGATCATCAACGCGATGGTTTTGGGGATGTTTGTGCTTGGATGTCTGTTTTTGGGGCGCTCGTTCGCGCTGAAAACCGTGATCAGTTCCGTAGTTTATCCGATGATGCTGACGGTTTTCACGTCCCTGGTGCCGCAGCTGCAGCTGAATGAGCTGCTGGCGGCATTGTATGGCGGCTTGCTGGCGGGTGCCGGAATCGGGCTGGTCATGCGCACCGGCGCCAGTACCGGCGGCATGGATATTCCACCGCTGATTCTGCATCGCTATACGGGAATCAAAGTGTCCACACTGGTGATGGTGACGGACGCGCTGACGGTATTGCTGGGATTGTTTGTCTATGGGCTGGAAGCGGTGCTGGTCGGATTTGTTTCCGTGTGGGCGACTTCCCTGGGGATCGACAAGATTCTGACATTCGGGCTGGGCAGCGCCAAGGCCGTGCAGATCATTTCCGATCAGGCGCTGCAGATCAACGATCGGATTCATACCGAACTGGATCGCGGGACGACGCTGCTGCAGGCCCGGGGCGGGTACACTCAGACCGAGCGGACGGTGATCCTGGTCGTGCTGGAAAAGAAAGAATATCCCAAGCTGCTGGAGCTGGTTCATGAGATCGACAGCAATGCGTTCATGATTACCAGCGAAGCGGCAGATGTGCGGGGCGAGGGCTTCAGTCCTCATGCCCGGGTTTGACAACAGGAAACAGCCGGTCTTGCGTGCCGGCCGTCTTTTCTGTTTTTTTATTTTTGAGGGAAGCGGTTTTTTTGTGGATCCTGGCTTCTGGTTTTTGAGCTGATTTCATCCTGCATTGAAAAAAAAGACTCTTTTTTGAAGCGGCAATCTCTGAAATCATCAGCAAAGGACAGACGGAATCCGCCCCTGCCAGCAATTGTAAGAATTGCCCCAATATTTTCATCAGTAGGACTTTGTGAACTATGTTATAATATCCACGATTGGATGTGAAAAAATGCTGGAATTGAAACATGTATCAAAAACATACAAAAACGGCGTCAACGCTCTGTATGATATCAATCTGAAAATAGAACAGAGCGAGTTCGTATACATTATCGGTCCCACCGGTTCAGGTAAATCCACGCTGATCAAGTTGCTGGATGGGGAAGAAATTCCGACCAAGGGCAAGGTGGAGGTGGCCGGGATCAATGTGGGCAAGCTGAAGCATTCCAAGGTTCCGCTGTATCGCCGCAACATCGGCGTGGTTTTCCAGGATTTCCGGCTGCTGGAACGCAAAACGGTATTTGAAAACATCGCGTTTGCGCTGGAGGTCATCAGCGTACCGAAAGACAGGATCCGCAAGCGGGTGCGCGAGGTCATGAATCTGGTCAGCCTGGACGATAAGGGCAACGCCTTTCCCCAGGAGCTTTCCGGCGGTCAGCAGCAGCGGGTGGCCATTGCCCGGGCGATTGCGAACAAACCGAAGATTCTCATTGCGGATGAGCCGACCGGCAATCTGGATCCGCAGAAGTCAGACGAGATCATGACGTTATTGGAAAAGATCAACCGGGAGGAAAAGACGACGATCCTGATGGTGACGCATGATATCACTCTGGTCAACAAGCACCGGAAAAGAACGATCGCCCTGGAGGCAGGTCATATCGTCGCTGACTTGAACGAAGGAGGATATATCAAGCATGATTAGACGGTTTGTCAGACATCTGAAGGAAGGCTTTTACGGGGTGGGCCGTCATGCGGCGATGTCGCTGTCCAGCGCTTCGGCGGTCACGATTACCCTGTTGATCATTTCCATTTTTCTGATCGTGACCGGCAACATGCAGGCGGTGACGCAGAATATCGAAGGTTCGGTGCGGATTTCCGCTTTTGTCGCCTACGATCATGAAGAACAGAGTCAGATGGATCTGCTGCAGGCGCAGATCCGCAGTCTGCCGGGAGTGGTTTCGGTTGAGTTTTCCGGCAAGGATCAGGAATTTGACGCATTGCTGGCGACCTACGACGATGAAAACGCCCGTTCGGCGCTGGAAACTTATCGGGAAGACAATCCTCTGCACAACGCCTTCTATGTGGAAGTTGCCAGCGGCGAGGTATTGGAGCAGACCGCGCAGGCTATCCGCCAGATGGAAGGAATCGATTCGGTCAACTATGGCGGCGAAAGCGCGCTGATGTTTGTTGAGGCGCTGGATTCGGTGCGGGTTGGCGGCGCCATCCTGGTGCTTGGATTGAGCGCGCTGGCGATCTTTCTGATCGCCAACACGATCAAGCTGACGATCTATGCCCGCAGCAATGAGATCAGCATCATGCGTGATGTCGGAGCGACCAACGGCTTTATCCGGGCTCCCTTTGTCGTAGAAGGGATGATCATCGGCGCGCTGGGAGCGATTCTTCCGATCACCTTCACCGTGTTTGGGTATATCATGCTGTATCATCAGCTGGACGGGGTGTTGTTTTCGCAGTTGTTTGAGCTGGTGCCGCCGCATCCGTTTGTGCTGTGGCTGTCGCTGATTCTGCTGGGCATCGGTATCGTTGTCGGGCTGATCGGAAGCTTTATGTCGGTAACAAAATATCTGAGGTGGAAGCGATGAAGAAAATGATGGTGTGGCTTCTGAGCGGTCTGATGGTGATGGGCAGCCTCGTCCCGGTCTGGGCCGAAGGAGAAGATCAGGATGAATATTATATGGAACTGTGTTCGCGTTCTGATCTGAGCGACGCGCAGAAAGCGGAATGTCAGGATTATATTACGCAGCAGAACGCGCAGCTGCAAAAAGAACTGTCGGAGATCGCCGCCAAGCGCAAGGAACTGGAAACCAATCTGGCCAAGGTTGGCGAGGAGATTAAAAACTATGATTCGCAAATCAGCACGCTGAACGGACAGATCAGCACGCTGAATACGCAGATCAGCGAAAAGGAAGCGTCCATTGCGTTATTGGAAGAGCAGATTGCCGCCAAGGAAGCGGAAGTGGACGCGCTGCGGCAGAAGGTGGAAGAACGGTTGGTCCGTTCCCAGCAGACGCTGCATAATAATCAGTTTCTGGATTTTCTGATGGGAGCGGAGGATTTTACCGATCTGCTAAGAAGGATACAGGGCCTCAACGATATCATGAACTATGATAAACAGTCGCTGGAAGAGCTCAATACCCTGATGCAGCAGCTGGATGCCGATAAGCAGCAGCTGGATGCCGATAAGCAGCAGCTGGAAACCGATCGTGCCAGTGTGGAAGAGAAAAAAGCGCAGGTGGTGGCGATGAAGGTGCTTGCCGAAGCGGCGCAGGAAGAATATCAGCGACAGCAGGCGGATCTGGAAGCGGAAGGCAATCAGATCTCCGGCAGTCTGAGCACGCTGCAGGGGATGCTGAATTCGCTGGGACTGGGATCCATTGAAAGCTCCAGCGGCTGGATCCGTCCGGCATCGGGCCGAATTTCCGCTGGAACATGGTATTACGGCGGCGGCCTGAACGTCAACGGCGGGGTGCATCTGGGCATGGACATCGCCAACAGCATCGGTACGCCGATCTATGCCGCCGGCAACGGCGTCATTCTGGCGGCTGCGGACGGCTGTTCCAATGACGGATACATCGGCAACGCCTGCGGTGAGGCGCAGGGCGGCAGCCGCGGCGGAGGCAATCAGGTCTATCTGCTGACCAACATCGATGGTGCGACCTATGCCGTTAAATATCTGCACATGTCGCCAGGGTTGTCAGTCAGTGTCGGCGATATTGTCAGCGCAGGTGATCAGCTTGGTCTGATGGGAGCTTCCGGCAATGTGACTGGCGCGCATGTGCATGTCGAAGTGTTCCGGTTGGGGACGATGTCGATAGAAAGCTATGCCAGCAGCTGGAACGGCGATCTGGCTTTTGGCGCCGGCTGGGGTTCCAGCGCACTGAGCCGGATCTGTTCCAATTCCGGCACGCCATGCCGGATCCGGCCGGAATCGGTCTTCAGTTAATCCGGAAAGGGTTTCTTTCTCGCAGGAAACCCTTTTTTGCTGAGGATGCGGTGAAAAAAGCGGGAAGACAATCGTTTCTTCTCATAAAATGTGTTAGAATATCAGAATTGAGGTGATCCCATCATGGCAGAGAATGAAAAAAAGAAAGTTCGGATTCGGCTGGAGCGTCATCTGTGGCCGGATGAAATTCAGCAGCGAAAAAGAAAAAAACAGGTCACCGCGCTGATGATCGCATCGCTGGTGCTGGTGTTTGCGGTCGGCTTTCTGCTGGGCGGCTCGCTGCAGCCCCAGGCGCTGCAGAGCAGCCTGTCTCAGAATGAGAGTTTTGCCCAGGCTAAGCTGAACTCGATCTACAGCATTATGAAAAACGAATGGTATTTCGGCAAGGAAGATGAGAATCTGGAACAGGATCTGATCGATGCCGCGCTTTATGGCATGAGCAGCTCCAGTCTGGATCCGCATACGACATACATGTCAGCGGAGGAAACGCTGGCTTTCAGCACGTCCATCGACAACAATTTTGTCGGCATCGGCATTCAGTACTATTCCGGAACCGGACTGAAAGTCGTGACCCGGGTGTTTGTGGATTCTCCGGCCTATGAGGCGGGATTGCAGGCTGGCGATATTCTTGTCGCGGCGGACGGCACCGCTTTGGCGGATCTGAGCAGCGATGAGGTGGCGGCGCTGGTCAAGGGCGAGGCGGGAACGCAGGTGCAGCTGGAAGTGCTGCGCAACAACGAACCGCTGACGCTGACCATCACCCGCCGCGAGGTCAACACGACGGTGTTTGGTGAAATGATCGATGAGACGACGGGCTATCTGCAGATTATGTCGTTTGGTTCCACGACCGGTGAGGAGTGCGGACGGTATCTCGATCTGATGAGCGAACAGGGACTGCAGCAGCTGGTCATCGATCTGCGTGATAATGGCGGCGGATATCTGGACGCGCTGGTCAGCGTGGCCAATCTGTTTCTGCCGGCCGATACGCTGATCATGACGCAGGAATACAAGGATGGTCAGACTGTGCAGACGCTGACCACCGGCGGCAACCGGGAGAATATCCAGCAGATCGTCATCCTGATCAATCAGGATACTGCCAGCGCTTCAGAGGTGCTGGCGATGGCGCTGAAGGAACAGCGGGACGACGTTACGCTGGTGGGCACGACCAGCTACGGCAAGGGCAGCGTTCAGGTACAGCGTCCCTTTGCTGACGGATCGGTATTGAAATACACCAATTCCCGTTGGCTGACACCCAAAGGCGAATGGATCAACGGCGTAGGGATTGAACCGGATGTAACGGAAACCTTGCCGGAGGTGTTTCAGTGTACGCTGGTCTCTTTTGTGATGGAAGAGGAAGAAAGCTATCAGCAGGATCAGGTCAGCGAACATGTGGCATCCGCGCAGAAGGCGCTGAACTTTCTGGGGTATGCGACAGAGCGGACGGACGGCTACTTTGACGATTCGACGCAGAGCGCGCTGAGCCGCTATCAGTCAGAAAACAACCTGACCGCCGACGGGGTGCTGGACGGGGTGACGCTGCAGTCGCTGTACTCTTCCGTACAGTATGCCTGGTCGACGGATAAAAGTCTGGACAACCAGCTGCAAAGGGCGGTGACCATCCTGCATGAGCAATGAACGATTTGAACTGGTTTCCCCCTACAAGCCTACCGGCGATCAGCCCCGGGCAATCGAGCAGCTGGTGGACGGCATTCGGCAGGGAAAAAAGGAACAGGTTCTTCTGGGAGCGACCGGTACCGGCAAAACCTTTACTATCGGCAATGTGATCGCGCAGGTCAACAAACCGACGCTGGTCTTCGCCCACAACAAGACGCTGGCGGGTCAGCTGTATTCGGAATTCAAGGAGCTGTTTCCCCACAACCGGGTGGAGTATTTCGTGTCCAATTTCGATTATTACCAGCCGGAAGCCTATATGCCGAAGACGGATACCTACATTGAGAAAAACGCGATGACCAACGACGAGCTGGACATGCTTCGCATGGCGGCGATCAATTCGGTGCTGGAACGGCGCGATACGATCATCGTCGCATCAGTGGCCTGCATTTACGCGGCGTCGGACCCCAATCAGTACCGCGACATGTTTTTCACGATTCGGGTTGGCGATCACATGGACCGCAACGATCTTTTGCACAAGCTGGTAGACCGGCAGTACAAACGCAACGACATGGACCGTCAGCGCGGAACGTTCCGGGTGCGGGGCGATGTCATTGAAATCAACATGGGACATACGGACGCGGTGATGCTGCGGGTGGAGATGTTTGACGATGAAATCGAGCGGATCTGCGAAGTGGATCCGCTGACCGGCAAGCTGATCAGCGCCTATACGGTATACAACATCTTCCCGGCCAGCGGCTATGCCCGCCCCAAAGAACAGATCGAGAGAGCCTGCCGCGAGATTGAGGAAGTGCTGGACGCCCGGCTGAAAGAGCTGGATGCGCAGGGCAAGCTGGTGGAGAAGCAGCGGCTGGAACAGCGCTGCCGCTATGATCTGGAAGCGTTGCGGGAATTCGGCGTCTGTCCGGGTATTGAAAACTATTCCTGTCACATCGACGGACGCAAGCCGGGCCAGCGGCCATGGAATCTGTTTGATTATTTCCCGAAGGATTTTCTGTTGGTAGTGGACGAGTCGCATGTTTCTCTGCCGCAGATCCGCGGTATGTACAACGGTGACCGGGCCCGTAAGGAAACGCTGGTCGAATACGGCTTCCGGCTGCCGACGGCGCTGGATAACCGGCCGATGCGCTTTGAGGAGTTTGAGTCGCTGATTCATCAGGCAATTTATGTTTCCGCCACCCCGGGCAACTATGAGCTGGAAAAAGTGCATGGGCATGTGGTGGAACAGATTATCCGTCCTACCGGCCTGTTGGATCCGAAGATTACCGTACGGCCTACCCGCGGACAAATCGATGATCTGGCTGACGAGATCCGCAACTGCATTGCCAGCAACGAACGGGTGCTGATCACTACGCTGACTGTCAAAATGGCGGAAGATCTGACCGATTATCTGAAAAAAGCTGATTTCAAGGTCGCCTATCTGCATCATGAGACACAGACGCTGGAGCGGACCGAAACGATTCGTGATCTGCGCCGCGGCAAATATGACATTCTGGTAGGGATCAACCTGTTAAGAGAAGGACTGGATATTCCGGAAGTGTCGCTGGTGGCCATTCTGGACGCGGACAAGGAGGGCTTTCTGCGTTCGGAACGGTCGCTGATTCAGACGATCGGCCGGGCGGCCCGAAACGCGAAGGGTCGGGTCATCATGTATGCCGACACCATGACGGATTCCATGCGGAAGGCGATCGATGAAACAGAGCGCCGGCGTTCGATACAGATGGCCTACAATGAAGAACACCACATTGTGCCGCAGACGATCAGAAAAGAGATCGGCGAGGCGATTCACGGCAAGGAAACGCAGGAAATGGCGGCGCGCTACATGAAGAAGAAAGCGAAGCTGGGCAAGAAAGACCAGCAGAAGCTGATCGACAATCTCGAAAAGGAAATGAAGGAAGCGGCCCGGGTGCTGGATTTCGAACGGGCGGCCGAGCTGAGAGATATGCTGATGGAGCTGAAGGCTTCGCTCTAATTCGTACCGATAAAAACAGTCCTGCGGTCTTTTGCTGAGCCTGACAGGGCTGTTTTGTTTTTCAGGCGGCTTTTTGGGGCGCCAGGGGTGTCTGTTCATGGCGGACAGAGGCCGTTACAATGTTGTCATAAAGATGTAAGAAAATGAAGAAACAGCTATGATATAATGATCAAGGGATCAACCATCGGTTTAAGGGAGAGGAGCGACGCGAATGGCAGAACCAAAAAAGGATTATCTGAGTTCTCTGGCAACAGAGATTGAAAAAAAACCGGACAGTTTCAAAGAAGAAAAAATTGAACGGGTTCAGAAACCCCGCCGGGATCTGAATCCCAAACTGCTGATCGGGATTGGCGCCGTTGTCCTGGCCGCTGTGATCGGCGTGTATTTCCTGTTTTTTGCCCCGAATATCGAAGTCGAAGATTTCGTCGGCAAAACGACCAACGAGGTTGGCGTATGGGCCAGAGAAAACGGCATTGATACGCAGAACATCGTTTTGAATCAGGTCTTCTCCATGGAATACGACGCGGATCAGATCATTTCACAGAACCGTGAGGCCGGCAGCAAGATCCGCAAAAATGCGACGCTGATTTTTGAAGTGTCCAAGGGCGCCGATCCGGATGAAAGCATCACGTTTCCGGATCTGATGAACATGACGCTCAGCGAGGTGAACGACTGGGTCAATATTAATAAGCTGTCCAACACCAAAGTCAATGTGGTGTACAGCGATACAGTGGAAGCCGACCGGGTCATTTCCTATGATCTGCGCTCCGTCAATGAAAACAACTTCACCCGCGGCACCAATCTGACGATCAACGTGTCTAAGGGACCGCAGCCGGCAGGCGAGGTCACCGTGGAAGACTTTGTGAAAAAAGAGGTTTCCGAAGTAGAAACGTTTGCCAAAAACAAGAAGATTACGCTGGAAATTACAGAAGTGTATCACGATGAAATTGAATCCGGCAAGGTTGTATCGCAATCCATCGCCGCCGGCAGCACGATGAAGCAGGGCGAGACGCTGACGATTGCGGTATCCAAGGGCAAGGCTGTGCATATTCCGAATCTGATCGGATATACGCCAAGCCAGCTGGAAGCCTGGTCTGCCAACGCTGACAACAAGGTCACGATCGTGAAAAAGGAAGTCTACAGTGAAAGTCCGGCTGGCAGTGTGATTGCGCAGTCGCTGGCTGCCGGCAGTCAGGTTGACGCCGGAACGGTTCTGGAACTGACCGTGTCTCTGTATATGCCGCAGCTGCAGACCAGCAGCCGCCAGTGGCTCGGACAGGATTATCTGGCTCTGAACGCCTGGGTCGATGAGGCCAACGCCAAGGGCGCCAACATCGCCGCTGGTCCATGGGATGGAGAGACCTGTTCGGACGAATATCCGACACCGGGTGCGATCATCAGCTATCACTGCATGGACGTCAACGGGAACGAACTGCCTCACGGCTGTGACCGGCCGCTGCCGCTGAACGCCAAAATCGGCTACAAACGGTCGACCGGCGCCTGTACTGCAAGTACGCCGGAACCGACTCCGGAACCGAATCCGATCGCTTTCAACGCGGTGCCGGAGAGTGAAATTCTGTCGTGGTGCGCCAACAGCGGGGCACAGTGCCGCTTTGAATACAATCAGGTTCGGTATGCAGTATTGCTGAACGGTACTGAAGAGATCACTACTAAAAACATCTACCTGAAGTCGTCGGATACGGTTACGGTCCAATTGCCGGAGACGGCGGCGACGCCGGAACCTTGATTGTGCCGCAATACCCAGGTTATTACGAAAGAAAATCAACAGGGCAGAGGGGAAGTGTTCTCCTCTGTCTCATTCATCTATAAGGAGGAGAAAGAGGACATGATGAACTTTTTTAACCGGGCGCTGAAGAACGTTACACGCCGGTGTTCGCGCTCGATTTTGCTGGCCGTGACCTTTTTTCTGATCGGCAATCTGGTCATTATCGGATTGGGAATCAACAGCGCGGCGGAAAACGCCAAGACACTGACCCGGCAGAAAATGCGCGCAGCGGTGGCTTATGAGCTGGATTATGTCAAATACAACGAAGATGCCAACGCGATTACCGATGAGGATGAACGCAACGAGTTTTATCAGAACAGTCCGCGCATCACGCAGCAAAGTGTGGAGACGATTCAGGCGGATTCGCGGGTCAAGGCGACCAATTATCTGACTACTCAGCAGCTGTTTTCCAGCGGTTTTGATTCGGTGCCGCTGAACAACGATTATGACAGCCAGTGGTACGGCGATCAGAATTCCATGACCAATCCTGATGGCAGTACTTACCGGATGGCGGATCTGCGTGTGCAGGCGAATCTGTATCCGGATATGATTGAATTCCAGGATGGCATCTATCAGATGGTGGAAGGCCGTTTCTATAACCAGCAGGAAATTGACGATGCCGCCAACGTTGTCTGCATCCCGAAAGAGCTGGCCGATCTGAATAATCTGCGGGTGGGCGATGTGATTACCGTTTATCTGAACGATCCGGCGCAGCTGCTGAATCTGGAAAACGGGCTGACTGTGGAAAACTATGAAATGTCGCTGGAGATCATCGGCATTTATCAGAACAATGAACAGCTGGATCCGAATGCCGATGAGTATCAGTGGATGAGCCGGTATGAATCGCCTCAGAATACGCTGCTGATGCCGTATACAACGATTGCCGATAAAATGTACACCATCTATGAAACCTCATACCGCTACAACATGACGACAATGCCGGAGTATTACAGTGAAGAAGATCTGATGAGCCGGGAGGAATATCTGACACCTTCTCAGGTTGTCTTTTTGCTCAACGATCCGCTGGAAGTGGATCAGTTTGTGGAGGATTATTCGGGACAGCTTTTGCCGTATACGCAGCTCAACGCCAACAACGAAACGTTCAAACAGCTGGCGCGTCCGCTGGATACATTGTCGTTGTTCTCCAACATCATCGTGTGGATTGTGGCAGTCAACGCGGTGGTCATCATTACGCTGGTGACGGCGCTGACACTGAAAACCCGTGAATATGAAATCGGGGTGCTGTTGTCCATCGGCGTGACCAAGATGAAGATCGTG
>CAJFOC010000001.1 GCA_904395815.1 uncultured Holdemania sp. | reverse complement strand
CGGATTAAGCACAGATCAATTTTACAAGATTCCTTATTATTTAACAATATCTTTCCTCAGAATTCCCTTTTTTTTTCGACTCTTTTACCCTATCAAGATATAAGATTTTTTAAAAATTTCCATTTATTTTCTGAGTCACTGCACAGATTATTCCTGTTTTTTTCTAAAATTTGGTAATCACTGGAGGCTAATAGTGAAAGAAGTTCTCGAATCATAAATTCATTTACTGAGTCCCTGATCATCTTAATATCCTGATCAATAAAGACAGGATAAGAAAGATCTGAACTCATTAAGTTTGTAATCTTTTGATCTACATAGTTATCCAGTTTTTTAAAATTCTTTGTCATTAGAAAAACAGGATATTGATTCATAACTAATTGGATGAATTCTGGATTCTTCAAAAACAATAAACACATCAAGTTTTTATGATCTGTCATTTTTTCTACCAGCTTCATAAATTGTCCGGAATCAATTTTCTCATCCATATCATCGATCAATAAAATACTTTCTTTTTGAAGCTCGACAGACTGGATCATCGACAGAATCAACATTTCTCTTAATACTGAATCTGATAATCCATCCAAGTTCAATATAACAAAGTGACTTTTAATCAAAGAAAACAGATCATCAAAAATAAATTTACCCCGAAATATATCAGGATATGCCTGATCAAGAAACGCCAGTTGTTGCTGAAGAATGGATTCCAGATTTTCCATAGTTTTATCCAGCTGGCTGATCAGTCCCTGCATCTGTTCCAGATCCAGATAATCGGTCAGCATTCTTTTGAACATTTTGCTGAATTCGGACTTTGATCCTAATTTCAGCTCATCAACAATATTTTGATTCGCAGAAATCAACCGCACCTGAAACTGATTTTTTGAAATCGGCTGAGAATCCAGACTTACCGTCTTATCCGATCCTGCCAAGGCCTTTTCAAGAACTCTTGCCAATGTTGATTTGCCACATGATGATGGGCCAAAAAACAGATTAATTTGTTCCAGGTTCAATCGAACATGCTGATCCTGAAACTTAAACTCCAGTCGTTTCATTCAATAATCACCACGTATTCATTTCCAACCGATTTTTCTGTTTCTGTCTTTTCTCCAATAACCAAGATCATATTTTCATACTGATGCTCTGTAACACTTAAGATACGAATATTCCCATCTTTTGGCGCTATTGCCTGAACTCTGACTATATGTTTTTGTGCATCTTTCAGATTCCGGCAGAAACGCATATAAATCGAATACTGCATCATAACATAACCATCCTCTATCAGCGCTTTTCTGAACCGGACATAGCTTCGCTTTTCATTTTTTGAAACACTGGGAAGATCAAACAACACCAAAACTCTCATCTGCCTATAACTCGACTTCATCTTCAATGCTTTCCGGTTCAATAACAAAAGGTAAAACCAGCATGCGGGAATCCTCATTTTCTAAAACTTGTATGAGGCTTAAAACCATTTCTTCCATCGCATTTTCAATTCGATAAATACGATTATTTATTCGAACTGATTCCTGTAATAATTTAACCAGCCCTAAGCGGATATCTTTGGGAAGAGGATAAGCCAGGTCATCCAGATGATTATAAACAAAGTAATCCACACAGGCTCTGAACGGTTCTATCAGATCATAACTAAGATTAAAATTGTTTGTCATGGATCGATGATGAATACCTAAAATGGTATTAAATCCATACATGGCTAAAATTCGGCTCATATTGGCAGCCAAAATTGTATACCCATAATTCAGGGCAGAATTGATTTCATCCTGAGCGCTTTGACGCCGCACAAATACCCGTCCATACAAACCGTCGAAAAATGATTTTGCCGCAATGCCTTCTCTGTTGGTTTTATCGGAAGATTTGACCTCGTGTTCCAGTGTTATCAGATTACGAATGGTAAATTCGTCCTTGGTGGTCAGTTCAATAACTTTTCGCTGATTCTGTATTTTCTGTTTTACGATATAACTCCATAACTGAGAATAAATGGGTTTTTTTACTTTCATCTGAAGCTCAAATACATGAAGCTGTTTATAATGCATGTGCAAAGGCAGTGTAATGGAGGCAGGATTCATTTTCTCATCACAAAGAATCAACCCGATATAATACGAAGAAAGAGAAGCAACCAGACGCGCAGTTAAAAGAGCTTTCCGATCCTCTACCAGAATCATGGAAATATCTTCTAAGGGTACAGTAACTTCTCTTTCTTCATTAAGAATACATAAATTATTGTCTTTCAGACGAATCTTATCCGCAGACCGGATAATGACGCATCGATAAGACATACATCATTTACAGTCGGGAAAGATCAGAATGAATCTTTCCCAAAACATCAACACTGATCGGGGTGATCTTTTTTATAGTAGAAACCGTGAGTCTAAACTGTTTACTGAAACTTGCACTCAATCCACTTTGAATCAAATCTCTGCCATCCCCTAATATACTGCTTATTTCTAACAGCCCATTTGTACAGCCATTTAATATGCATAATCCTTTACTTCCGTCTCTTTTTTCCAGCAAAACTGTCTGACCTTTATACAGAATCTGCGGCTTATCCACAAAACCATGTTCCGCCAGTTCATTCATTTTTACTGTGATATTGTTCTTTCCTTGCCCCCACCACAACAGAATGGAAAGATCTTCCCGTTTATCCGCATTAAACACGCGAAATCTGTCCATTCCAACAAAATACAGCTTATCATCGCCCTGTCTTCGATAGATATGAACCTGGACAACATTTTCCTTTTCCACATATTGTCCTGGGTGAATTTCAAATTCTTCTTTCAGCTCTCCTACATCCAGTTTCACTTTCTTGATTGGGTTACCGTTTCTGTTTTCAGGATACCGGAATTGATGAGCCTTGAAAGCCTCAGCACCATTTTTATAATCCCCCAGCCATTCTTTTACCGCTGAGAAAACATACTTTTGAGTGCCGTCCTTATCATATAATGAATTCAACTGTTTGACGGTGAATTCTTCCTTACTGATCAACATACGGTTAGTCAGGACCTTACCCTTTTCCGTTTCCTTAAGTCCATAGTATGTTGCCTTATGCATACGGCCGGACACCTTGGAGGAATAGTAATGAGATACGCAAATCGGATGAATCGTATCCAGATCAACATGATCATATCTTCGCATCATCGATAAGGTGTTGCGAAGAACCTGCGGATCCCGTTCATAGGTTCTGACAATCGCCTCTTTTTCAAACCCCTGGTAAGGCACTGGAAAGCGATACTTCTCAAAAACTTCCCATTCCAGCAAAGTATCCCGATATTCGGATTTCGGCATGGAGAAATTCTCATAACGCAAAAGCTCTCCCGTTTCCGGATCCGTAACAGGAATCCGGAACTGAATCTCTTCCTGAGAACTTTGTGATTTGGCAATGGCATGCATCTCAACGCGACGGCGCATTTTATCTGTAGCACAGGCAATGACTACCGCATCCAGCGCATGATGCAGATGATTCTCGCGATTTTTGACCTCATCGTTCTTCTTCAGTTTATTTATTTCCTGAATAATCTTTTTGTAGCGGTTATCCTTCTTATCCACATTCTCCAGCAGCAAGGCATTCAACTGCTGATACAGCGGCCACATATCCGGATTTTCTTCCTTTTTCACCTTATAATCCGAAGAATCCCAGGAATGAGTGAGTCCATTCAACCCCCAAACCCCGCGAAGCATTGCCGTAACCTGACCAGTATATGCCCGTACCTTAACGCTTGGAAAGCAGAAAGTCAGAATCTCTTTCAACGCCTTGGTCGCATACCGGGTATCATTGATCGTACGGGCACGATAATCATTCAAAAAACTTTCTTCTACTTTTTCCGCAAAATACCGTGCCTGCTTATCGCCGGAAATGGCAGAATTACCGGAAATCCAGGACCGATATTTCGCCTCTCCCGGCATACCTTTGAAATACTGCATCGGGACCCGATTTCCTTTTTCCTGATTACGCTGCTTTTTAACCAAAGCTTTGTTGACATTGCGATCATCAAAGCACAACGTATACGGAATAATATGATCCACTTCTACTTCTTTGGTGAACAGATCCCGCTCATGAATCTTCGCCTGATTTTCATCACCGGTGATCGCCAATGTATACGGACAGATTCCTTTTTGTTCCACATACAGCTGATATTGTACAAGATCATCATGTTTCACAGCCTGAGGCGAACGGAATTTATCCGGATGCTGTGAATAGATAATCTGCCGCAGCGCTTCGTTGGTGTATTGATTCGTTTGCTGCTGCTGAATCAGCTGAGCCTTTTCTTTCGCTGATTTGGTCAGTTCCCGAGCCATTTCCACATGAATTTCGAAAGGCTTTCCATATTGACGAATCACAGCGTTGACTACTTTCCGCGTTTCTACCAGCGTTCGAACGACACTCCGGTTGGTAATCGTTTTATCAAGATCGTCCAAAATCTGATTGATTACCGGAATTTCGCTGTAATCCTCCGTATTTTCATGTTTGCGGCTATGATCGTACCCACAGGCATGACAGGCTTCATAGTAATTCAACCCCTGATGAATCATCAGCGGCAGAATATCATAGAGAAGTTCAAAGGAAACTTTACCAAATTCTGTAAAGCCTTTATCTTCCATCTTCTTTACCGCTTCTTTTACAGGCTCCGGAAGATCAACCCCCAGCAACGTCGTTCGCTCACCGGCCAGGTATTTTTCTATCTCAATGTCTGATTTGTTTCGCGTCAGACAGTCCGCAATCATGTCATACTGACTGTCCGTCAACTCATAACCGTCCTTACCAAGACATTTGTTCAGCTGATTGCGAAGCCGGTTATAATTGTTCAGCTTGGAAATTTCGATCTTTTCCTTCGCCTTTTCCATCTCCTCATCACGATCTTTTTCCGGATGCTGTTTTAAGTCATCCATCACTTTAAAATAATCCTGACGACTCAATCTGACGCTTGGAAAATGAACTGGCTGACCGATTTCTGCTTTTACCAGTTTATAGGTAATGGTTTTCCCTTGGCGCGCTTTCTCTGTCAGATGCTCAATCTGTTCTGCAGTCAGCCGCAGCTGATCTTTGCGATCTTTGCTTCCTACTGGCAGATAACGTAAATCCAGCAGCTTCTGAACCAAAGTGAACAGCTCATAAGTCAAAGATGATTTTGGAGCTCTCGGCATTCCGGTAAAACCGCAAACCCCGATCATCTTTTCCAGCGGTTTATGATACGGGCTCGGTTCATCCGGTCCATCGCTGAACATTCTCTGATGCAGTAAAATATTCAAATATTCCTCTTTGAATTCATCACAGATCAGTCCTTGCTGAACCTGAAAATCAAGGATAGCCCGAACCTCTTCTTCAATCATGGCACGTGTTACTCCATGCATATAATTCCCTGAGGTATTACGCAGTTTTCCCGTTTCTTTTTCTTCTTTCAGAAGTAAATCGGTAATCGTTGCCCGAGGATTTTCCTCCTGCATCCTCTTCAGCCGTTCCTCTGTCTGTTGTTTGGCAAACAGCAATTTCTGTTCCTCGTTGGCAGAAGCTGCCTTTCCCTTTTTTGTTTCCTCATCTTCAATCGTTTTTCGATTGGAACGAAAACCCCGGCCTTTGGCATAGTGAACCAGAACGATCAGCAATTCTTCGGCATTTAACAATGCTGATTTTCCTTTCAGCCGAAGGGCATAAGGGCTAGGCATCGGTTTTCCTGTCTGGTGATACACCGCCTGAATCTGTTCCTGAGTCAGCAAATGATATTTTTTAAACAGATTTTTTGTCCGTGTTACCCGGGCTTTGCGCCGTCTGAAAACACGGCGGGTTCCACGAGCAATCCGCCGGTCTTCCATTGACGCTCCTTCCGGATCAAAAATACGTGAGCCCAAATCCAGAATCCGATATGGTTCATTCTGCTCGTCGATCAGCATTGCTGCCCAACCAACCGAACCTACACCCAGATCAAGCCCCATGATGTAGTTTTCTTTTTCCATAATAATAATTTCCTTTCTTTAATTTCTATTATGGCATAAATCTGAAGGAAATAAATGGTAAGTCAGGCATATTTTCTATAAAAAAAGAGCATGGCCCGACAAGGTGCTTAAACTTGTCGGGCCTGAGCTCTGCAGTTGCATCTTTCGATGCGACTCTGATAAAGAGTCTTGTAAAAATTGATCTGTGCTTGCAAGGCGTCCCTTGCAATTCATTATATACCATCAATATCACAAAAAGTCAATACCCGACATACTATCTAAGTTTTGGATCTCTCCCTCCTTCCTTTTCTGTACCCTGATTTTATTATAGCTATAGTCCTGTTCAAAAAAGCGTACACCTTAAGTGTTTTTAATCATTTTTAATATTTTTTATCTTCGCAAAGAATAAAAATTTCATCGGCGAAGCTGAAACAAACCTTAAAGTTTATGGTTAAAAGAAAAAAAGTGAACCCTTCGAATCCATTCAGTTTGATATGTACCCCCTCCACTGAGTTTGTCCAGTAAAGGGGGTACATATCATTCAGTTTCAGGTTCACTTTCTTTTAATGGCAAAATCTTATCGGGTAAAATTCAGCAACGTTGCCAGATTCGCTTCCGGATCCAGCTTCGCCTCAATCAGCGGTTTGCGGCAGCTCAACAGCACCGTTACTCCCGGGCCATGACCGGAAATATAACTGTCCCCATGGATGACCACCCCGATGGTCACCGCTCCCTGAACATAATCCGGGCCATGATCGTTGCAATGATCCTGAATCATGACCAGATCGCCAAACCGCATTTCATCCAGCTTCAGCTCTTCAAACGACTTGGGATCGCGGGTCATGATATCGTAATCGCCGCTGGTCATCGTATCGCTGCCCAGTCCTGATCCCATCAGAGCCGCCGGAATGACACGGGTGACCGGGACAATCAGTTTGCCATCCTTTTCCTCGATATTCATTTTATCCAGCAAATCCGGATCCAGATTCATCACCTTCACATCCGGATAATCGCTCAGCACCAGGCCCTGACCATACGCCTTGACCAGAAACTGATCATCCACCGTCAGCTTCTCCAGCACTTCCTGAGCAAACGCAATCATCACATGATCAATTCCGCCATGCTTTCCCGTGACAAATCCGGTCGCCCCTTTGGCCTCGCCGCTGATGACCCGGGCCACATTGCCGACGCAGGTCAGCGTATTGTACGCCATATCCATCGCCGCATCCGGATTTTTCGTGCTGACTCCCGGTTCCACGTGATCCCCGGCCAGCCCCATGCATCGATCTCCGATCTGAAAGTTGTAGGTGATTCCGCCGGTAGCCGGCAGAATCCATGGCCGGCCATCACTGCCGACCCGATACGCCCGTTTCATGATCGGCGGATGAACTTTGGCCTGGACCGACTGCATGACCAGATCTTTTCGATTCGTTTTCAACATTGATATCCCTCCTGTTTCTCTTTTTTAGATTATACCATGATCAGACGGCTTCAGCCTCATCAAACTCAATCGCACCTGACTGAGGATCCATGGAACGAATCACCGCCAGCGACTGCACATCCAGCCCCCGCTCTCTCAACAAAGCCGCACCGGGCTGATACCCCTTTTCAATCGCGATGCCAACCCCTTCCAGCACGCATTCTGCCTGTCTGGCAATCTCCGCCAGTCCCAGCACCGCCTGTCCGTTAGCCAGAAAATCATCGATGATCAGCAGATGTTCTCCCGGTTTCAGCAAGTCCTTCTCCACCCGGATTGCGTACGATTTTTTCTGAGTATAAGAGTACACCGTGGCACAGTACTGATCGTCATCCAGAGTTACCGATCCCCGCTTCTTTGCGAACACTACCGGAACCTCCATCACCAGCCCCGCCACCACAGCCAGCGCAATGCCGGAAGCCTCGATTGTCATGATCTTGTCAATCCGCTTTCCCTTAAACCGCTTCTGCCACTCTTTAGCCATGGCAAGAAACAGCTGGGGATCCAGCTGATGATTAAGAAAATGAGAAACAATCAGAACGTCATGGGAACGAACAATCCCTTCCCGGCGAATTCTTTCTTGCAGCAGTTTCATCTTGTTTTCCTCTCTTCCTTCTTCCCTGTTGTGCTAATCGTAATCAACTTCACCGGCGATGTCAATTTCAAAAGCGGGGTTGACAACTTTGATATAATAATTCCGAATCCGGAAAGGAGAATTTCCTGAATGAATAACGCGGTATTGCTTACTTTTTTCGCCGGAGTTGTGGGAACGCTGGCCGGCGGACTGCTGGGCTTGAAGGTCAATCCCGATTCCTCGCGTTCTTTAAGTTCCCTGCTGGCCTTTTCAGCCGGAATGATGATCAGCATGATCTGTTTTGACTTGCTTCCGGAAGCGCTGGAAGAAGCGGGAATGCCGATCACCGTTGCCGGCTGCGCTCTGGGAGTCTGCCTGCTGCTGCAGTTTGATCGGCTGTTTCACCATCATGGTGAAAACCATCCGGATCAGCTGGACGATCTGCATCACCATCAGCGCGCCCTGACGCATTCCCGGCAGAAAAACATGATGGTTCTGGGAATGATGATGATCGGCTCCGTTGCGCTGCACAACTTCCCGGAAGGGATGGCTGTCGGTTCCAGCACCCTGCACGATCTGGACAGCGGCATCATGATGGCCGTTCTTCTGGCCATGCACAATCTTCCGGAAGGGATGGGCATGATCGTTCCATTACGCAGCGGCGGCCTGTCCCGTCCCAAGGCGCTGTTACTGACCGCGATGAGCGGATTGCCGACACTGATCGGCGGGATCTTTGGCGTCTTGCTGGGTTCAATCAGCCCGGTGTTTATCGGCTTCACCCTGGCGCTGGCCGCCGGCTGCATGCTGTATGTCACCTATTACGAAATTCTGCCGCAGGTCACGCTGATGAATCAGGGACGCCGTCCCATGCTGTTTCAGCTGGCGGGATTTCTGCTGGGATTTGTCCTGATCTGCTCGCTGTAAAAAAGGACGAGGATCGCCATCCCCTGCTCATGATCTTTCACAGTGCAGGAGGACAGCTGCTCAGACGTCGCATTCCCGCTTCGCACTGGTCCGCTTACCAGCAGATTCTGACGGAGTTCCATCTGACTTCCTTTCAGGGTGAACATCGTTTCCGCTAATTTTCCCCCCCCGTCCGGAATTTCCCCGTCAGCACAAAAAAAGAATCCCCACCGGTACCACAAAGCGGCCGCGCCGCTTTGCGTCCGGTCTGTTTCGGGGATTCTTTTTTCATTGTTCCGAACTGAATTACCGAATTCTTCCTCGCTGTTTGCCTGTTATAAAGAATCCGGCACTGTACACACCTGCCGTCGAATCCGATTCCAGTCAAACAGCGGAATCAGTTCTTCGGCGCTCACCGGGGCCGGCTGTTCAATCATGCCCAGCAAGGCAGCCAGATGTCCCAGCAGTTCTCTTGCCGTATACCGCTGCCGCAGCTCACCCAGATCCAGCGCATGATCGCGCTTGCTCAGTCTTTGCCCCTGCGCGTTGACCAGCAGCGGGATATGAACAAAGCGCGGCGGCTTAAAGCCAAGCTGCTGATACAGATAAATCTGTCTTGGCGTGGAGCTCAGCAAGTCCCCTCCCCGCACGACTTCATTGATCCCCATCAGCGCGTCATCCACTACGACCGCCAGCTGATAGGCCACCACCCCATCCGAACGGCAGACGATGAAATCGCCGCATTGTTCGCTCAGCCGGCGGCAGAACCGTCCCTGCAGGCCATCCTCAAAACAGATCAGCCGCTCATCCGTCATAACCCGTAACGCCGCGGGGCGCTGCTGTTCAAGCTGGTTTCGCTGCCCTTCCGTCAAGTGGCGGCAGCGTCCCCCATAGCGCAGTTCTCCATCCGTCCCATGCGGCGCCTCTGCGCTGTGCAGATCCGCACGGCTGCAGAAACACGGATAGATCAGTCCCTGCTCTTTCAGCCTGTTCAGCTGCTGACGATACAGCGCCGCCCGCTCGCTTTGCCGGTAGGGACCGCAGGGGCCTGGCTTATCCGGTCCTTCATCCCACCGCAATCCCAGCCAGTCCAGATCATCCAGAATCTGACTGGCAAACGACTTGTGGCTGCGCTGAGGATCCAGATCTTCCATCCGCAGTACAAACGTTCCCTGCCGGCTGCGTACGGACAGCCAGCTTAACAGTGCGGCCGCGGCATTGCCAAGATGCATTCGGCCGCTGGGACTGGGCGCAAACCGCCCCCGTACCCCCGCTTCTGTCTTTTTACTGAGCGTCACGGATCGTCGGCGCCTTCTCTTTCGCCTGAACCATCTCTTCAATCAGCTGACGGCGCAGATCTTCCTTGATTGACTGATAGGCCGGATCATGAATCAGATTATTGAGCTCTGCCGGATCCTTTTTCAGATCATACAGGAAATCATCCTCATACAGATCGCTGTCCATGACTTCGCCGCCATGTTTCCCCGGCGCCACTACGCTGTACAGATACTCTTCCGTACGGATGCACCGTCCTACCCGGCTTTCTGAAATCTGGGCAAAAACACGGTTAGGCCGGTCTTTTCGCCGCGACTGCACTACCTGGCGCAGATCTTCGCCGATCATCTGATCACCAACCTCGATGCCGGCAATGGCCAGCAGTGTTTTCGGCAGCGAAGCGGTGCTGACCAGCTCACGGATCCGCTTACCGCCTTCAAATCCAGGCCCGGCGATGACCAGCGGAACGTGCAGGCTGGAATCATGGCAGGATCGCTTGTAGTCATCGTATCCGTTGAGATGTTCGTCATGATTGCGGGTACGGAAATGACAGCCATGATCTGAGGCAAAGACGATGACCGTGTTTTCCATCAGTCCCTTTTCCTTCAGCTTCTCGATCACCCGGCCCAGATTGTCATCCAGCGCCCGGCAGCATCCCAGATAATCCGGATACATCTGCGCCGCATCGCCCGGCAGCGCCGCCAGATCCGCCGGCAGCACGAAATCCGCAAACCGCTGACGGCTGCCATGCGGTCCTTCGAAACAGTGCCGGTCATTCTGATGATGCGGCTCAATATGCGAAATCGTCAGAAAAAACGGTTTGTCCTCCGTCCTCTGGTCCAGAAACTCCAGCGCAAAATCAGTGATGCAGTCGACACGGTATCCGTCAAACTCATGCTTCTGCATGTTTTCATCAAAGACATAGCCGCCATACCCATGAGAAGTGAATTCCAGCACATCGGCCGCCCGCCAGAAACCGCTGTAGCCGCCCCTTCTTTCCGGCGGAATGGCGCTCACCGTATAATCGATCTGCGGCTTCTTTTCCAGTTCTCCGCTGCTGGCCAGATGCCACTTCCCGACATAGCCGGTTTCATAACCGTTTTCCTCAAACCAGTTGGCCAGCGTTTTGACATCGGGCGGCAGCGCGATGTTGTTGCGGAAACATCCGGTCTGGGTCGGATACAGGCCCGTCTGAAACAGCGAACGGCAAGGTCCGCACACCGGCTGTGCCGTAAACGCTTCTTCAAACAGCACGCCCTGACTGGCCAGTTCATCCAGCACCGGCGAAATTTCCAGCGGCTGGCCATAACAACCCAGCGTGTCCCAACGCTGTTGATCGGTAAAGTAAAAAACAATATTGGGTCTTTTCTGTTCCATCATTCCTGTTCCTCCGTTTTTTCCAGCAGCACCACCGCCTGCGCCAGTACGCCTTCTTCCCGTCCGACAAACCCCAGTCCTTCGCCGCGGGTAGCCTTGACGTTGATCTGTTGCGGATCGCAATCCAGCACCTGCGCCAGATTGTTTTTCATCTGTGCGATATAAGGCGCCATTTTGGGCCGTTCAATCATGATCAGGGCATCCACGTTGCCGATGCGATATCCACTCTGTCGCATCATCTGTGCCGTCTGTGAAAGCAGAGTCAGAGAACTGACCCCCTCAAAACGCGGATCCGTATCCGGAAAATGCCGTCCCAGATCGCCCAGTCCCAAAGCGCCCAGCACCGCCTCAGCGACGGCATGCACCAGCGCGTCGGCATCCGAATGCCCCAGCAGCCCTTTTTCATGGGCAATGTCGACACCTCCCAACACAAGCCGGCGGCCTTCTGTCAGCCGGTGAATGTCGCTTGATTGTCCGATTCTGAACATGCGCTCACCTCTTTCTGACTTCATTATATCATCTCCGGCGCTCTTTTCTCCTGTCATCTTCATGACGTTGGTTTTCTTTCCGAAAGGTTTCTGGTATGATGATGTCAGTGAGGAAGGAAGTGACGTCATGAAAGGAATCGCGGTGATCGGCACCTCCATGCTGGACCTGGTCGTTCAGCCCAGACAATCGCTGGTCATGGAAAGCTGCAACAAATCCCAGATCACGATGAGCTTTGGCGGATCGATGCACAATGTCGCCTGGAACTGTGCGGCGCTGGGCCTGGAAACCCACTTTGTCAGCAAGTTTGGCCGCGATGAGACCGGATTGGCTATCATCAATGAACTGCAGAAAAAAACCGCGTTTGTCTATGGTCCGGTAGTGGATCAGGATACGCCGGTGTTCATCGATGTTCAGGCGGATCCGCAGGGCATGTTTTTCTCTTCCATCCGTCCTGAGTTCCTGTTTGATCAGCACGACGACCTTCCTTATTGCGTGCTCAGAGAGTGCCGCTGGGGCATCACGGATCAGGCCGACGACGGCTTTCTGCGCCGGCTGCTGACGCAGACCCCGGATACCCGCTGGATTTTCAGCGGCATGATTCCTGCCGATTGCTGGTGGTCCCGCTTCACCGGTATCGTGGTTAACCGCCAGGAAATGGCCTCCTTTGCCGGATCCCGTCCGATGGCGGACGCTGCCCGTGACCTGCTGAAAAAAGGATTATCCTGGCTGATCATCACCCTGGATAAAGAGGGGGTTCTGCTGATCGACAACCAGGGCATTCACCCGTTTGCCGCGCCAGGTGAAGGAGCCTATCCGCTGGGTTGCGGTGATGCCTTCTGTTCCGGCCTGCTTTACGGATTAAACCAGGGTCTGACGCCTGAGCAAAGCATCACCCCGGCCCAGCAGGCGGCCCATCTCGTCCTTCAGACGCCGGCAGCACTTTGTGAGGATATCGTACAGCTGCGTGAAATGAAAGATGAGGAAAAGCATTGACTTTCCTGTAAACTCCTTTATAATCAAGATAACAATTCGATGACAAGAACAAGTAAGCGGAAACCTCTGAACCTCAAAGAGAGCCGGGTCAGGTGCAAGCCGGCAGGCAGACTTCCGTCTGAAGTCCTCTTGAAGAAGCCTTCTGAACTGACAGTAGGAAGCGCCGGACGCTGATCCCGTTAAAGACACAGCCCGTTGACAGACGGGAAAAGGGCCGAAGGCATTTCGGAAACAAGGTGGTACCGCGGTGAAAGCCGTCCTTTATGGGCGGCTTTTTTGTTTTCTGTAATCGAAGGAAAGGAGACCTCTGATGAAAACCTGTTCTTTGCGTCATCTGATTCTGATCAGTCTGACGTTGTTCTCGATGTTTTTTGGCGCCGGCAATCTGATTTTCCCACCCTTTCTCGGTCAGAATGCCGGCACTCAGGCGCCGCTGGCTCTGATCGGCTTTCTGATCACCGCGGTGGGGTTCCCGATTCTGGGAATTGTGGCCGTCACCCGTTTTCACGGATTGGACAAGCTGGCGGCCAAAGCGCATCCCCGTCTTGGTCTGCTGCTGGCCATTCTGATTTATCTGTGCATCGGTCCGCTGCTGGCCATTCCGCGCACCGCAACCGTTCCGTTTGAAATGGCCATCCTGCCGCTGTTGCCGCAGACGCTTCCTGCTTCTTTTGCGCTGGCCCTCTTTTCCGCACTGTTTTTCTTTGTCTGCTGGATGCTGGCCCGCAATCCCGGCAAGCTGGTTGACCGGCTGGGCAAAATGCTGACGCCGCTGTTGCTGCTGCTGATCGTGATCGTTTTTGCCGCCATGCTGGCTCATCCGCTGGGAAGCGCCGGTCCTGCCCAGCCAGTCTATGCCCAGCATCCGCTGCTGCAGGGATTTCTGGAAGGATATCAGACGATGGACGCGCTGGCGGCGCTCAATTTCGGCATCGTCATTTCCCTGAACATCCGGGCGCTGGGGATCCGGGATGAGCAGGAAGTCTCCCGGACCAGCATGAAAGCCGGGCTGCTTGCCGGAGCGATTCTGGCCCTCGTTTACTTCATGCTGACATGGCTGGGCATGGAGTTATCCAGTACGCCGGTTCTGCAAAATGGAGCGCAGACCTTGTCTCTGGCTGTCGTCAGCCTGTTTGGCAACGGCGGACTGATTCTGATGGTTGTGATTTTCCTGCTGGCCTGCGCGACAACCTGCGTGGGATTGCTGAGCAGCTGCAGCGAATTCTTTTCCTCATTGACGCCGAAAATCTCCTATCGGACATGGCTGCTGATCCTGACAGTATTTGCCTTTGTCATCTCCAATTTCGGACTGTCCGCCATTCTGTCCTTTTCCACGCCGATTCTCAACATGATCTATCCGATGGCGCTGGTATTGACGTTGCTTGGCCTGTGTGATCCGCTGATTCACGATCAGCCGCTGGTTTATCCAATAACCGTTCTGGCCACCGGCGTGGTCAGTATTCTTGGCGAACTGGATGCCCTGGGGATTTCGATTCCCCTTTTGAGTCCGCTGATCCGTCATCTGCCGCTGGCTTCCTTTTCTCTTGGCTGGATCACCATCGCTATCATCGCCTTCATCCTCGCCCTGTTTTTTTCCCGCATTCTTTCACGCCGGCAGACGCCGTCCCGTTCCATCCGGGAAAAATTGTAAACCCCTCTTTTCTTCTGAACAGATGCCGAACCGGCCAGACCGTCTTCCCTTTACCGCAAAAAAAAACCAGGAATCAGGAAAACCCCATCCTGCCGGTCGAATCTGACCCGCCGCTTCCTGCTTCTGGTTTTTCTTTTCCGCCAAAACCGTGAGACTCCTTATTTCTCCTCCTGCGCCTCCGCTATCTTCAGGCCGTTTTTTCCTCCTGTTTTGACCTGATACAATGCCTTGTCTGCCCGAATCCACAGCGTACGCAGATCCCTGCCATGCTGCGGACAGAACGAAGCCCCCATGCTGAGCGTCGCCTCGCACGGCAATCCCCGCTGTCGCTGACGGTGAATCCAGATTTTTCTCAGCTGACCGGCCAGTTCCTGCAATCGCGCCGCATCCCGATATGACAGCGGCAGAATAAAGAGGAACTCATCGCCGCCAATTCGGCCGGCTCGTTCCACGCCGAACAGCTCGCTGACCGCTGCTCCCAGCGATTCCAGAACCTGATCTCCCACAAGATGACCATATTGATCGTTGATCTTCTTGAATTCATCAATATCTGCCATGATCAGCACGCCTTCCCAGCCTTCCTGCAGCAAACAGCTAATCTGCTGCTCGACCGTTTTCCGATTCAGCAATCCGGTCAGATAATCATGCCGCAGATGCTGACGCATTTTCCGGTTGGATTCCTCCAGTGCCCGGGTTTTATCTTCCACCATCTGCTGCAGTTGCCGGTTACGCTGCTCCATCATCCTGTGCGGAAAGAACTCACCCTCGCCCTGCTCCGGATCCGGAACGGATTGATGAACATGCAGAATCTTCCATCCGTTCAGCTGATAACGCAGCACCATGGTCACCCGAAATCGGTTTTCAAACACCAACGGCTGCTGGGAATTCTCCCTTGCGTGGATTTCCCCCATAACCAGAACCAGCTCCGGGGCCAGAAAAGTCAGATGATACCACTCGTTAAGAATAGAAAACGTCGTGACTCGCTGAGCACGTTCCTTCATGATGTTATGCTTAAACTCACCGAAACTACGACTGACTTCATGTTCTCCGGTACCGATGATCGTCACCTGAGGATCAAAAACAGATTCCAGCTGCGAATAATCGCTTTCTTCCAGATAGCTGTGCCATATCCCACGAACAAACTGCTCCGCGTCTTTCAAATTCTGCATAATCCACCTCATCCAGTAAATCCTATTTTACACCATTTTCGTTGTAAAAAAAAAGATTTGAATCTGTTATTGCTGGACTTCCCGCAGTCTTTGCGCTACAATCGAACAACAGAAGGAAGGGAGAGAGCGGACATGAAAGCACAGTCGGCGCAGGAAGCGCTCAGCTGGATGAAAAACGGAGCGATCTGTCAGGCGGAAACCCCTTCGGGATATCAGTATTTTGCTCTGGTGCAGCAACGAATCCGTGTTCAGAGTCTGCAATACCGTTATTCCCTGTCTCAGAAAGAATGGCTGCAGCTGTTTCATGATACGGAACTCTTTCTGTACGAACCAAGCGGAAGTGAAGAGATCAGTGTGGAAAAGGATGAGGAATACTACCGCTGGCATCACAAATAATCCATCGAACAGCTGACAGAAGGCTGTTCTTTTTCATCTGAACGGCCAATACTTCCCAAATCGTCTGTTTATTATAATATTACTAAAGAAATAACAACGCAGACATCATCGCTGCAGATCATGATCAGCTTCAGCAAATCGCTGGGGAAACATCATACCTGACGTTTACGCGAACATAATTCATTCTTTTCGGGATGGAACTATCCATTGCGCAGCCGTCTGATTTTCTGTTTTTTCCTGCGCCACGCTGCTCAAATACGACGATAAAGCGTTATTTTCCTGCAGCCATTGCGAATAAAGCTCCTCATCCCACGAAAGCTGGTCCAGCCGTCCGGCAAAATAAGCTGCATTGACTTCAGCGAAAAAAAAGAGCCATCCGACGATGGACCAGCGTATCCTCCAGCGAATCCATCGCCTGTCTCCATGCGTTAGCCAGAAAAAACTGTCGTGAAGTCTGCGCGAAGTTCAGCAATGCTTCGTCGTGGCTGCCGGTCTGCGACGCCCAGGCAGCGACGTCTGTCTGGCGGACAGCGTAATCGGCGTGATCCTGGCACAGTCGCAGAAGACCGTACTGATGCGGACTGACGGCCAGCGAAGAGGTCACGATTTCCCGTAATCCCATTTCGCTGAGCGCCTGATGCTGAAGATGCAGATGCCCGCTGAGATGACAGAGTACCCCTTCCTGTTCCATCAGCCCCAGCAGTAAGTCAGCCCCTTCCATCCGAAAGCCTTCGACAAACAGCGCATTGTGCTGAAGCAGGTTCTGATGACTGACCGTGATCAGGCGAACGCCATCTTCCGCCGCCGCTTTCAGCTGTTCCGCAATCCACTGACAGGTTTGTTGTTTCAGCTGTCCGGGCGCCTCTGCCGTATTGACGTCGATCATCAGAACGCGCAGCCGATCATTCACCTGCACCGTATAGCTCAGTGAAGCCCCGTCGCGGGACAACGCCTCATCATAACCGAATTCCTGATAAATCCGGGCGAATTCTTCCCCGTCCGCAGACGCTGTTTTATAAGCCTGATCACCCTGATAAGACAGGGCCTGCGGGTTATTCAGATCATGATTTCCCGGCAGAACCAGCACCTGAGTCCCGCTCTGTTCTATCCGCCTCAGTTTTTCCGCCAGTTTCTGATGACTCTGCCGTTCCCCATTGAAAGTCAGATCTCCCGGCAGGATCAGGCAATCGACCTCCTCGCTGAGAATCTGCTGCACAAATGCCTCCGTCAGTTCTTCACTGCAGACTGTCATTTTGCCATCCGCATGCAGCACAGTCTGTGTAAACAAGGTCCCCCGATCAGTAAGAGAGGGAGACAGATAATGCAGATCAGCAGCGATCGCCAGCGTTGTTCCTTCCGTGCTTTCCCGCACTTCTGCAGACATTTCCTTTTTCTCACAACTGCAAAGGATCAGCATTCCACACATCACAATCCATCCCCATTTTCTCATCGTCTTCCTCCTGTATGCTTTCCCCTTGTTCGCTATCCTTATCCGATATACCGCTCAGGATGACGCAACACCGCTATTTCCTATACTGGACTCATCGATTTTGAGAGCCTGCGTTCAGCACTTCCAGAATGTCGCCATGGATACAGATCGAACGATCTGCAATCTCTTTGGGCGCCCAGGCTTCTTTCAGATTGACGCAGGCATAGATTGCCTTTGGATTCTCTGCCATCCTTTGCCAGAAAGAAAATTTTACAATCGTCGGCGTATTCATGCCAACCCCCAGTTCCAGATACAGCACCTTCCGGCCACGATATTTGCGCAGAAAATCGCCATAGCGGGCGGCCGCCTGATGCCAGCCGCGATCTTCCACAAAGGTTCCGTCAGAGCGAAGGTTCATACTCATGGGGCGGCCGCACCTTGGACAGTAAGGAATCAATTCACCAGGAATTGTCCCTTTCGGTTTGATTCCCTCCGGCAGCCTTAATGCGCCATCCTCCGCAATCTCATATCCCTGTGCCTCAAGCATGGCCCGGATCACTGCCGCATTGTCATATGTTGCCTTGTGACAGGGCAGACTGCACTGGAACAGACCGTAATCTCCCTGGGTATAAAACAGGCGGTGTCTGTCAAAACCCGCCCTTTGAAAACAGTGATCCACATTGGTTGTCAGCACAAAATAATCCTTGTCCCTCACCCAATCCAAAAGCTCTCTGTAAACCGGTTTGGGGATCTCCATGTAACGATTGATATAAATGTACCGGCTCCAGTAAGCCCAGTGTTCTTCCAGCGTATCATACGGGTAAAACCCGCCGGAATACATATCGCGAAACCGGTATTTTTTCGCAAAATCAGAAAAATAGCGACCGAAACGTTCATTAGCATAAGTCAGTCCGGCTGAGGTGGATAATCCCGCTCCGGCGCCGATCACCACCGCTTCCGCTTCCGTCAGTGCCTGCCGCAGTGTGGCAGCAGGATTTGCGTTTCCGTTGATTTGCATGGATCTTACTCCTTCGAACTCGTTATCCGTATTCCATTATAGGAGTTCAGCACCGCCGTTCAAGTACGCACAAATTACTGCCCTGGTATCCGCCAGGTAACCATGATATAAAAAAACCGGCCTCTGCCGGTTATCTGCGCTCGTTCAGTTTCCCAATCAGCGCGGTTCGGATTGTCTGATACGCTTCCTCATCCGATGTCAGCGGAACACAGACTCCGAACATTTCAGCCAGTTCCAGTTCAGTCTGCGCCTTGTTCAGCCGCAGCGCGATGCCGGAAAGATCGTCCTTATACCGCTGACGCACCTGTTTTTCCAGTTCTGTCATGCTGGTCGGCACAAGGAAAAACGCCATGTTGTCCGGATGCTTGATCCGAATCTGACCGACTCCCTGTGCTTCCACACAGATCAGCACATTTTTCCCCATGGCCATCAGAAATTCCGCATGTTCAGCCGGAGTTCCATAGTAATAACCATTGAATTCCGTGTATTCCAGCAGCCGGTGCTCCCGCGCCGCCGCGGCAAAATTCCGGTGATCCACAAAATAATAATCCAGTCCATCCTTCTCGTCCGCACGTTTCGGGCGGGTTGTCAGCGAAATGATCTCCATCAGCCCCAGTTCCGGGTCTTTCAATAACAGTTCCTTGACCCGGTCCTTGCCGATACTGCTGACGCCGCTCAGAATGACAACACATCCTTCACCCATCATCATACCCCCATTCTACTTTGTATTTATACCGCAAAAAGCGGTCAGTGACAATCGATTTCTGTCATCCTTTTCATATCTTATGCAAATTTTCATTTTATCCATGTAAGAAATGATGGAAATCCATATCAGAGAGATTTTGTATGAATATTATATCATGAAATCCGGCGCTGCCGGAAGTCACCGGAGTCGGATCAATACACAAAAAATGGGAAGTCCATCGGTATCGACGGAATCTTCCCGGATGAGGTGTTATTGTGATTCTGATGCCGGACTGATTCTCAGATAACGGTTTCGAAACGGCTCAGAATAAATCGTCCGATACATTGTCAATAGCGCCTGATGCAGTTGTCTGTCTGTCAGCGTTTGCGACAGCGGAAGCATCAGGATCCGGTAATCCACATGAACAAGATGAATCCGGATTTCGCTCAGCACCGCTCCGGCTCGCTGATAAAACGCCAGTCTTCTCTGTGCTTCCGCAGTGTCCGCCGCTTCGGATTCAATCAGGATTGCGGTCTGATCGGCAAAGATTTCCCGCAGCTGCCGCAGAAAAAGCGTCCCCAGTCCCTGATGGCGAAACCGGGGAAGAACAGCAAAATAATCCAGCAGCAGAAGGTCATCGCTGCGCTGCAGCACCGCATACCCCGCCAGATGCCGCTGATGAAAAAAGCCCAGGCAGATTGCGGTCTGCCGCTGGCGCTGGCTTTCGATTTCGCCGAGCGGTTTCAGCTCATCGGCCGGAAAGTCCTGTTCCATGTATTGTTTATAAATTTCGGCAAATTCTTTTTCGGTCAGTTCTCTGATCATCGTTTCATCCTTCTTTATTTGTCAAAACGCCAGACACCGGCGGGAAACCCAGCCCAGGACGTTGTCCTTTTTGCAGAAACAGCGATCCGTGTATTCCCGGATTACCTTGACCTGTTCGCCCTTGCGCAGCGGCAGCCAGAAGCTGGTGCTGTTGAAGCAATGCGTCTGTCCGTCGATATACCGCAAAGCGTCACAGGGGATCGTGAGCTTTTTGCCGGTCGCCTGATGGCGAACCTGAAGGAATTCTCCATCCTGCTGAAGCACCTCGATCTCACTTTCAAAATAGCGGACAAATACCCGCTCTGAGGGCGGCGTCGCCATCTGATCGGCGACGATTCGGCAAGAGGGCAACAGATCAGCGCTCTTTTGGCGGAAATGGGCAAAATCCCCGTCTTCCACGATCAGCGCGTTGAGCTGTCCATGCGCATGCATACCGCAGCCGCCATCAATGGCAAACAGATTCCGTTCCGGCCAGCGCAGCACGCCGCAGTAGCCGATCTGGCGGCTCATGCAGATCGTCGGATAATGACCGACGATCACCGGCACCGCAAACCGCGGCTCCGACTGAAACAGAAAGTCATTATCCCGCAGCACCCGGTCCGGATCATTGTTTTCCAGATGCGCCGCATCCTGCAGGCTGGAATGCGCCGCCGCAAACCCTTCGCCGGAAACGATCAGCGGACGCTGCTGCAGAAAGGACAGCTCCGCTTCATAACGGGCAAACAGCTGTTTTCGCAATGTATCCGGTTCCGTCTTTTCATCAAGATTGATGCCGCATTCTTCCGCCATTTCGCTGAGAATCGAACGCCGTGAGCGCAGATACCCAAGCCGGTTCGCAGCGGAACACTCCGGCTGAAGCAGCTTCAGCACGTCATCGTTGTTGCCCTTCAGCACCGTAACGCCGGGAATGCGGGACAGCCTCATCAAAAAGCGCAGCGTATCCAGACTGCAGCTGCCCTTTTCGATCAGATCTCCAAGAACAAACAGCAGATCGTTTCCCGGACGGAAATCGATCTGCCGTAGCAGCTGCTGCAGCACAGGCAGTTCGCCATGGACATCTGACAGAAAGATTGCCCGCCGGCCGCGAAGATTCACTCCCGTTACAATCTGATCCGATCTCATTCACCCTGATAGGATTCTTTCATCCACGGCTGACGGACGATATAGAGCGTCATGATGATCGCCGACAGCGCCCAGGTCACCGGATAACTCCAGAAAACGACTTCAATCGTGTTAAACAGCGCCATGAACGCACTGAGGAACACCTGACGGACAACGCAGAAATTCAGCACATTGACCAGCATCGGTACCGTCGTATTGCCGGAACCGCGTACCGCGCCGCTGAGCACCTGCGCTACGTTGAGCAGACAGTAAAACGGCACCAGCGTCCGCATCATCCGTGACCCATAGCGAATGACCTCCGCTTCCTGCGAAAACATCCGGATGCATACATCTGAAAACAGAAAGGCCGGAATCCCGATGGCCACCACGGTAATCAGCCCGATCACCAGACAAGTCCGGATACCTTTTCTGACGCGATCCATCTTGCGGGCGCCCATGTTCTGCCCGACAAAGGTCGTGATCGCCAGCATGAAGCTCTGCACTGGCAGGCCGAGGAAATTATCAAACTTGTTGGCGGAACTGAAACCGGCGACAGCTGTGGAGCCAAAGCCGTTAACATACGACATGACCAGCACATTGGAGAAGGATACGATCATCTGCTGCAGACCGCTGGGAATTCCCAGCCGGATTACCTGAATCAACATGTCCTTATGAAGCCGGATTTTCCGGATCTGCACCCGGTATACCTCCCTGCTGTGAATCAGGGTCAGGCAGACCAGCATACAGGAAACGGCCTGCGCAATCAGCGTAGCCCAGGCAACGCCGGCTACCCCCATATTGAAATTGATCACAAACACCAGGTCCAGAATGATGTTGAGCACGCTGGCGCAGGTCAGAAAGATCAGCGGGCGTCGGGAATCGCCTACCGCCTGCAGAATTCCCGCTCCGGTGTTGTACATCATCGTCGGCATGATTCCCAGAAAATAAATCTGCAGATAGACGACCGCCATGTCGAAAACATCGTCCGGCGTTCCCATCCAGCGCAGAAACGTCGGCGTCATCACCAGACCGAAGATCATCATAAAAATACCGAAAATCAGTGTAAACGCAACAAAGGTATGAACGGTTTTCTGTAATTCCTCCGTTTTGTTGCCGCCATAATAGCGGGAAATGATCACACCGGCGCCGGTCGCCACTCCCATGAAGAAGCCGATCAGCATGTTGATCAGCGGCGTGCTTGCGCCGACTGCAGCCAGCGCCTGATGGCCGACAAAATTACCGACCACGATGGAGTCTACCGTGTTGTAAAGCAATTGAAACAGATTTCCCAGCAGCAGCGGTATGGAAAACAGCACAAGCTCTTTCCAGATCACACCGCTGGTCAGTCCACGTCGTTGTCTTTCCATTCTCAATCCCCCAATCCAACGTCAATATCAGTAATTATAATCCTGTTTGTTCAGATTGTTAAGCATGGATTCATCCGCAAAATCCAGCCAGGCCAGTCCGCCCCGGCTGGCAGTGGTCGACAGCCACAGACGCAGACTGGCCTGTTTGACGACGCTTTCATCAAGAAATTCGATATCTCCGGATTGCGGATCCAGCGCGGTAATCACAACCCAGTGCCAGTCGTCCAGCCGCTTTTCCTGTCCGTGATCCAGACAGAGAAACGCCACCGGCGCATCGTGCCGCAGCGCGGTTTGCACAAAGTCCGCCACCGTTTCCCATGCCGGCCGGTCAGCGGTCAGCTGGGCAAGGGTAAGCGTTCGAATCTGAAAGCGCAGCTGAACCTGATCACGGTAACGCCGCAATCCCTCGCTGAAATAACGCAGCGTGTTGACACCCCCTCGGGCCGGTGTGACAAACCGCCACACCTCCTCCATCATGGTCAATAACGGCTGCCGGCTGCGGATCACTGGCAATCCCTGACGGCTGCGCTGCCGCTGCCGATGATAAAAAAGCAGCGTCGCCGCGCAGGTCGGCCCGCACCCTGCCCGCCGCTGCCATAAAAACGGGTACCAGTTCTGATCGCCGCCCCAGCTGATTTCCCCGTTTTCTCCGCTTAATCTCAGACATTCCATATCCTGAATCCGTTCCATCATTTCAGCTCCTTTCCAACAGGAATTATGATAGTCTTTCCTGCCGACAAATCAAGTAAAAAAGCTTCTGTTTCAATATTCAAAAGAAACAGAAGCCGAACAGATCCTCTTACCGCTGTACCCGGCCAGACCCATCGCCGCCAGCCAGCGCCTGAACTTCCTGCTCGCTGACCAGATTGAAGTCGCCGTGAATCGTATGTTTCAGCGCGGAAGCGGCAACCGCAAACTCCAACGCTTCCTCTTGGCTGTCCATTGTCAGAAGACCATGGATCAGTCCCGCGGAGAAGGAATCGCCTCCGCCGACACGATCCACGATCGGTTCGATGTCATAGCGGCGGGACTGATAAAACTGCTGACCGTCGTAAATCAGCGCCGACCAGCCGTTGTGGGTTGCCGAGAAGCTTTCCCGCAGCGTCGTGCAGACCGTCTTGAACCCAAACTGTTCCCGCATCTGAGCGAAAATTTTCTTGTATCCGTCCAGATCCAGCTTGCCGCTGGTCACATCCGTCCCCTCCGGCTTAAAGCCCAGACACAGCTCCGCGTCTTCTTCATTGCCGATGCAGACATCGACATACTGCATCAGATCGCGCATCACCGCCTGCGCCTGCTGCGGCGTCCACAGCTTTTTCCGGTAGTTCAGATCACAGGAAACCCGCACCCCATGTTTTTTGGCGGCAATGCAGGCCGCCTTGGTCAGCTGCGCTCCGGCAGCGCTGATGGCTGGCGTAATACCGGACCAGTGAAACCAGTGTGCTCCTTCCATGATCACATCAAAGTCAAATTCTTCCACGCCAGCCTCGGCAATAGCGGAATGCGCGCGGTCATAAACAATTTTGGACGGACGCATCGAAGCGCCGGTTTCCAGATAATAAATACCGATCCGTTCGCCGCCGCGGACGATGTAATCCGTATGAACGCCAAAACGGCGCAGCGCGTTGACCGCCGCCTGACCGATCTCATGCTTCGGCAGCTTGGTCACATAATAGGCGTCATGGCCGTAATTAGCCAGAGAAACCGCAACGTTGGCTTCCCCGCCGCCATAGACAACGTCAAAGGAATCCGACTGCACAAAACGGGTGTTGCCCGGTGTCGACAGGCGCAGCATAATTTCGCCCAGAGTTACAATTTTCATCATTTTCTCCTTTTCTTCTTTTTCAGGCCGCTTTCAGATGAACCGCAAAGCCGCCGATTTCCTTTTCAAAATAAATGAAGTTCAGTTTGCCCTTCGCATCATAACCGCGGCTTTCCTGATCAAACCGGTAACCGCAGGCCTCAAAATAGCGAACGGCCCGCTCAACCGAATGCACCGTATAGCCGAGATGACCATGCGTGCCGCGGCCGTTGCCGTTCATGACTTCGACCGTATCACCGGCAAAGAACGATTTGGACGTTGGCCGGACCTCACACTGCAATAACGCCGCCATTTCTTCGGCAATGCCTTGCGAATGTTGCGGCGCGGCATTGATCCCGACATGCTCCAGCTTCATTCCCAGCATCGTCTTGACTGCGCTGCGGGTCAGATCCCGGATCTTGTCAAATCGTCCCTCCGCGATCAGTCCGGCATCAATCATCCACGTTCCGCCGCAGGCAACAATCCGGTCATAGGCCAGATACTCGCAAACGTTGCTTTCCTTGATTCCTCCTGTCGGCATGAATGAAACATTGACATAAGGAGCTGCCAGCGCCTTGATCATTTTCAGTCCGCCCAGCGGTTCGGCCGGGAAAAACTTGACGGTCGTCAGTCCCAGACTCAGCGCCGTCTCGATATCGCTGGCGTTGGCGGTACCCGGCAGGATCAGAATGCCTTTCTGCTGGCAATAACGCACAATTTCCGGATTCAGTCCCGGGCTGACGATGAACTGCGCCCCCGCTTCCATCGCATCGTCCACCTGCTGTTTTGTCAGAACCGTTCCGGCTCCCAGAATCATCTGCGGGAACTGCTCATGAATGATCTGCATCGCTTTTTTAGCGTGGGCCGTGCGGAAAGTCACCTCTGCGGCAGGCAGTCCTCCCTCGCACAAAGCCCGGGCCAGCGGTTCGGCATCCTCTGGCCGGTCGATTCGGATGACCGGAACAATTCCGATTCGGCTGATTTTTTCCAAGACAGCATCCATGTTGTTCACTCCTGTTCCTATGGTTTTCTCTCAATATTAGTATACATCCTTTACCTTGTTTGTAAAGAGCTTACCTAATTATTTTTCAGGACAGCCTTAAAAAAAGTAAGACAGCAAAAAAACGAGACTTGACTTTCCCTGTCCGCTTTGAAACAATGAAATGAGACAGGAGGGACGAAGATGAATTCGATACAGGAACAGCGGGCGCTGTTTTCTCAGATCATGGATCTGCTGGAACATCACTTCGGACCGCAGTGTGAAATTGTCCTGCATGACAACACGCAGGATTATGAACATACGATTGTGGACATCCGCAACGGTCAGATCAGCGGCCGCAGTATCGGCGATGGCGGAGGCGCCTGGGGACTGGAGGTGCTCTCCAATGAACAGACGGAATCGCATCGCTACAACAAGGTCATGGTGACCGGCGACGGCCGGTTTATCCGCAACAGCTCGGTTTTCTTTCGCAACGACCAGGGACAGATCATCGGCTCGCTGTGTCTGAATATGGATATCACCGCGCTGGTTCAGGCCCGTCAGACGATCGATCAGTACGCGATGATGCCGCCGTTAAAAAACGAGGAACCGCGGGAGCCGTTTACCAACGATGTCAATCAGATTCTGGAGCTGCTTTTGCAGCAATGCCGGGAACGGATGGACAAACCGGCGCACCTGATGAGCCGGGAAGAAAAGATCGAGATCGTCCGTTTCCTCGATCAGAAAGGGGCGTTCCTCATCACCAAAAGCGGCGACAGGATCTGCGCTTTCCTGGAAATTTCCAAATTTACGCTGTACAGCTATCTGGATGTGGTGCGCCATGGCTGAAGTCATGAATCAAAAGCTGAAGCAGGCCGGATTGCTGTGTCTGGAACTGCTGCACCAGCATGGCGCGCAGGCCTGGTGGGTAGGCGGCTGCGTGCGGGACCGCCTGCTGGGACGGCCGGTCAAGGACATCGACATCACTACCAACAGTCTTCCCCAGCAAACTCTGCAGCTGTTTCAGGACGCCGGGATGACCGTCATTCCCAGTGGCCTGAAACATGGAACGCTGACGGTGATGGTGCATCGGGTCCCGGTGGAAATCACCGTCTACCGCAGTGAATCGGACTATCTGCAGCACCGTTATCCCCGGCAGGTCCGGTTTGTCGATTCGCTGCAGCAGGACTGTGCCCGGCGGGATTTTACGATCAACGCCCTGTGCTGGAATCCCCGCGAGGGAATCCGCGATTTCTTTGGCGGCCAGCAGGATCTGAAACAGCACCGGATCCGCTGCATCGGCCAGCCTCATGTCCGATTCAATGAGGATGCGCTGCGAATCCTGCGGGCGCTGCGGTTTTCTTCAGTGCTCGGCTTTACGATTGAGCCGCAGACGGCGCAGGCGATGAACGAACTGAGGGAACTGCTGCATGTGCTGTCTGCGGAACGCATTGCCCGGGAAATGGAACTGATGGCCGCCGGCGATCACTGGCCTTCCGCGCTGGTTCAGGCCTTGCCGGTGTTGCGGGAACTGTTTCCTTATCTGCCGCTGTTTCAAAGTGAAACGGCATGGCAAAGCGCGCTGGATTATGCCCGGCAATGTCCTCCCGATTCAATTCTGCGGCTGTGCGGACTGTTTCTTGATGCTCAGCCGGATCGGGCCTCTTCGCTGGCGCTCCGGTTTGCCAGCCAGCTGAAATGGTCCACCCGGCAAACAAAACGGCTGACCGTGCTGTGCGCTCAACAACGGCGGCCGCTGGATGAACAGCAGGTCACGCTGCGCTGGCTGCTGCATGATCTGGAGGAAAACAGCGACGATCTGATCACTCTGCAGCAAGCTGCCGGTCTGCTGGAAAAGAACACCGCGGATCATCTTCATGCCCGGCTGCGTGAGCTGCGCAGCACCGAATGCCTGCGAATCAGTCAGCTGGCTGTCAGCGGGCATGACCTGCAGGCATTAGGATGTCTGGGAGCGCAAATCGGACAGCTGCTGCAGCGCTGTCTGGAAGCGGTGCTGAACGGACAGATCCCCAACGAAAAAGAAGCTCTGCTGAGCTTCTGTCAACGTATTCTTCAGGAAGGCTGACGCCTTCCTTTTTTAAAACCAGTCCAGCGTCCAGTAGCCGTTCTCTGCGACCCATTCCATCGTCCGCCACAGCTCGACCGCCCGGGTTATGCCCTTTTCACGATCAGCGAGAGGCCAGCGGAAAAACTCAAAGGTCGCCGGTCCCGGATACTGAATGTCGTTCAGGGCCTGAATGAACGCGATCCAGTCCACCGTTCCAAATCCTGCCGGCAGATGCTGATCCTTCTGACCGTTATTATCATGAAGATGCAGTTCAAACAGCTTCTCCTTCATCCGGTGAACCGTCTGCACAAGATCCACGCCATCCACGTTGGCATGCCCCACATCCAGACACCAGCCGACATTGTCCAGATCAACCTCTTCCACCAGCTGAATCAGTTCGTCAATCTGACTGTAGAAGCGGCCGCCGTAAATGTTTTCGATCGCCAGGCGAATGCCGTAATGAGCCGCCTGCTGTCCGAACCAGCGCAGGTTTTCCACAATGATCTGATGTGTCTTTTCCGCACCCCACTGCTGCAGCGCCTGACGGTGGACAACCTTATTCTGTTTGAAACCGCCATCCGAAAACGTTCCCGGATGCGCAACAAAAACATGAGTTCCCAGCTGACTGTTGATCTGCAGGCTGCGTTGCATCACATGGCGAATCCGCTGCTGATCTGGCTGTTCCACATCCAACACCGATCCGATGAAGTGAAATGAGGAGCAGCTCATCTGAAACTGATCCGCCAGCTGACGGATCTCTCTGGCAAACTGATGATCCTTTTCATCATCGGCCGGATCCGGATACACCGCCGCATTCCCATATGTATTGTACGTGTGAATTCCCAGCTTCTGCGCGATGCCGAACAGCTCTCTGGCCTTATCCAGATCCAGCTGTTTCTGTTCATTCATGAAATCGAAATGAAGCGAACATTCTCTCATTGCCATATCCCTTCTTTCTCAGCTTTTTTTACCCTGAAACTGAAAACGTCCCAGCAGCTGCTGAAACAGCAGCATTTCCGCGTCGGAAAAGTCTTCCATGCAGCCCATACAGTAGCTGCGGAACTCTCTTTGAATCCGATCCGCCAGCTCCCTGCCTTTTTCAGTCAGGAAAATATTGACGACCCGACGATCTTTTTCGTTACCTACCCGGACTACGAGATTGTCCCTTTCCATCTCAGAAATCGTTTCGGAAATCGTGGAGCGTTTGCTGGCGGAAATAACGGCGATTTCCTGCTGATTCATCCCGTTATGATCTGAAAGCAGATGAAGAATCTTCAAATGCGAAAGCTTCAGATCCAATCCGCCGAGTTTCTCTGACTTCACTTCATAGAATTGTTTTATCAGATCTGAAAACATGATAAACGCCTTCGTATCCAGCTCAACGGCATCCCGTACCCGATTCATACACTCACTCCTCCCTTTATTTTATTATAAACGAAAATAGAACACTCCGAAAACCATTTCTGTTCATCAACCATCATCTAACCGTTTTTTTTCTCATCCATTTTCTGAAAACAGATGCCTTTCAACATGAACTGTCCGACAAAAAAGCTCCGCCTTATTTTAAAAAGGACAGAGCCTGGTGTCTTATTCATCATCGGTATCGGGAACGATGTCAATGACAGGAATTTCCGGCGGGTTGAAAATCCGCGGCAGAAACCAGCGCTGACAACAGCCGCGGGAAACGATCAGCGTTGAATTCCCTATGGCATACCGCCCGCCGGCCCGTTTTGGAAACAATCCCTGATTAGGCGCAAACAGTCCGTTGATCAGTCCTGGAATCCGAACCTGTCCGCCATGGGCATGCCCGGAAAGAATGCAGTCGAAACCATACCGGGCATACAGTTCGGCCCGTTCCGGACGATGCGCCAGCAGAATTGTCAGTTCCTCGCGTCCCTGCATCCGTCCCAGCTGACGCATCAGCACGTTTTCTTCCTGGCGGGACCGGTCGGTGTAATGGAATTTGCGCGGATCATCCACCCCACACACAAGCAGCGGATTCCCGTTGACCAGCACCCGCCGCTTTTTTCCATCCAGTACGGTAATGCCAAAGCTGCGCACATGCGCCTTGATTTGCGGCAGAGTCATCAGCTTCTCGATGTTTTCATGATTGCCGGTACAGTAAAAACAGGGCGCCAGCTGCGAACACTGAGCCAGAAATTCATCCGCGCCAGCCAGCGGCTTGATATCGTCAATAATATCGCCTGGCAGCGCAATGAGATCGCAATGCGTTTCTGAAAGCTTGCGGATCAGCCGACGTTGTCTTTTTCCATAACGGGTGCTGTGCAGGTCCGAGACCACGGCGATTCTGACCGGAGCGTTCACCTTTCGGCTGACAAGACGATATTTCCGTACTTTCAGCGGGAAGCTGACAAGCCAGCCTGTGAAAAGAAACAGCAGCAGCACGGCGATGATTCCCAACAACAGCTTCATCGCCGCGCCGCCTTTCTGTCCGTCTGAATGTTCAGGGTCAATCAGTAATCCCCCATGGCGATCATGGCGTCGATCACCTTCTGAACCCCGGCGATGTTGGCGGCCGCAACATAATTCTTCGGATCCAGATCGTATTGCCGCATCGCTTCTTCACACTGACGGTGAATGGAGATCATGATGCCGCGCAGTTTGTCATCCACTTCTTCAAACGTCCAGAACAGGCGCATGCTGTTCTGGCTCATTTCCAGCGCGGAGGTCGCCACCCCGCCGGCGTTGGCCGCCTTGCCCGGGGCAAACAGAACACCGTTTTGCAGATACAGTGCGATCGCTTCGTTGTTGTCCGGCATGTTGGCGCCTTCCGCTACCAGCCGCACACCATGGTCTATCAGGCGGGCAGCCCGGACAGCGTCGATTTCATTCTGAGTTCCGCATGGCATCGCCAGATCCGCCTCCAGCTCCGCATCGTACACGGATCCCGCATGCCAGCGGCCATGTCCTGCCATCGCCGGATACTGCTCCAGCGATCCCCGCAGCTGTTCCTTAATCTGCTTCACAACGCTCAGATCCAGCTGTTCGTCGACAAGGTATCCGCGGGAATCGCTCATCGCGATCACCTGAATTCCGTTGGCCTGCGCCTTTTCCGCCGCATAGATCGCCACGTTGCCGCTGCCGGAAATGATCGCCCGCTGCCCCTGCGGATCGATGCCGTGCTGCTTCATCATTTCCAGCACAAAATAAATCAGACCGTAACCGGTGGCCTCCTTACGGGCCAGACTGCCGCCATAGCCCAGTCCTTTGCCGGTCAGTACGCCGCTTTCGCTGACGCCTTTCAAACGCCGGTACTGCCCGTACAGATAACCGATCTCACGGGCGCCGACGCCCATATCCCCAGCCGGAACATCCACGTCCGGGCCGATATGCCGGGCCAGTTCGGTCATGAAACTCTGACAGAAACGCATGATTTCGGTATCGCTTTTGCCCTTCGGATCAAAATCACTGCCACCCTTGCCGCCGCCGATCGGCAGCGTGGTCAGCGCGTTTTTGAAAATCTGTTCGAAGGCAAGAAATTTCATCATTCCCAGGGAAACGGCCGGATGAAAGCGAAGTCCGCCCTTATAGGGACCCAGAACGCTGCTGTACTGTACGCGATAGCCGCGGTTGACATGCATCTGTCCCCGATCGTCCATCCATGGTACCTTGAACTGAATGATGCGTTCCGGTTCCGTCAGCCGTTCCAGAATGGCCATCTTCTCATATTCCGGATGCTGATCCAGGATGATCCTGATCGAGGAAAAAACCTCTTCCACCGCCTGCAGAAACTCCGGCTGCGAGGCATCTTTTCGTTTCAGGTCGTCAAATACTCTCTGTGCATACTGATTCATGCAAAAACCCACCTTTCTTTTTCATGATATGATAATCATCCTGAAAATTCAATGAAAACAACATTCACAGGATGCCCGCTTTCCCTCTCTTCATTCCGCAACCAAAAAACTGCCGGTATGGACCGACAGTCATTGCTGATCTTCCCGGGCAGCCTTTTCGATACAGGTGATTGCATTCAGACTGCGCGGATATCCGATATAAGGCAGACACTGAGAGACAACCCGGACAAGAAAAGCCGCATCGTTTCCCAGCCGCATGTTGCCTCGGGCATGGGCTGTCAGCTGCGGCTCGCAGCCGCCCTGCGCCGCCAGATAACAGAAGGTGATCATCTCCCGCTGAGCCAAGGTCAGACCACGGCGGGTATAGTAATCGCCGAAGCAGTTTTCCGCCAGCCAGCGCTGGATATGACCGCTTTTCCAGGCTTCTTTCATGCCTTCCCCAAAGATTTCCGTCTGTACCCGGACTCCCTGTTCCAGCCGGTTCTGCCAGGTCGTGGTCGCCTGCCCTGGCAACGGCAGCGCTATCCCGCGTTGTTTCAGTATGTCATTGGCCGCGTTGAGAAAGGGGCGAATCCTGCCGATACCCAGGTAGTCCACCGCCTGGTACACCACTTCCTTCACCATCACCGCGGATACTCCCTCATCCAGAGCCCGCTCCATGGCCAGTCTGAATTCTTCCAGTCCCTGACATCCCAAAAGCGCAGCCAGGATGGCCAGATGCCGATCAACGGGCTCCAGCTGCTGTCCCGGCTCATTCACCACTTCCTTCAGCGTAAAAGCTTCCATTCTTTCGGCAAATTCCGGATCGGTTTCCCAAAGACTCATTCTGATTCCTCCTTGTTCTGTTGTGATGATCTTCCTGCCGGCTAACGCCAGCATCATCCGGGATCATCTCCGGTTTATCCTGCCGCATAGTCCTCTCGGATGGCGGGCAGGGATTACTTCAGTTCTTCATAACTCTCATCGCTGACTGGCTCCAGCCATTCATTGGAAGTCATTTCTCCCGGAACTTCCACCGCGATGTGAGAAAACCAGCTGTCTTTCTTCGCTCCATGCCAGTGCTTGACTCTGGCAGGAATGGTAATCACACTTCCCGCGCTCAGACTGACCGCCGGCTTTCCCTCTTCCTGATACCATCCTTCCCCGGCCGTGCAGATCAGGATCTGTCCGCCGCCCTGGCGGGCATGATGAATATGCCAGTTATTGCGGCAGCCCGGCTCAAAAGTCACATTGGCCAGCGCAACGGTACTCTTGCCCGCCTCCGTCAGCGGATTCAGATATGACTGACCGATAAAATACTGCGCGTAAGCCGTGTTGGCCATACCTTTGCCAAACACGTTGATCTGATCAAATTCTTCCTGTTTCTGAATTTTCATCCTCTTTCCTTCCTTTCCCGATTTACAGTCCCAGTTCATCCAGCCAGCTGCGCAGTTCTTCTTCACTGACGGAGGAGCTGAATCTTCTGCCTTCCCTCCATGTTCCGCCATTGGCGCTGTCAGCCAGCTGCTGCGCGCTGTCGCCCAGGCCGGAGGAAGCCGAAGTACAGAACGGAATAACCGTTTTCCCGCTGAAATCATTCGCTTCCACAAAGGAAGTAACCGGCCAGGCAGCTTCACCCCACCAGATCGGATAGCCGATGAATACGGTCGTGACGTCATCCCAGCCCTCCGGCGTCGTCTGAACAAGCTCTACCGTACGCCGTGACGGATCAGCATATTCCATCGATACCCGGCTGTTTTCATCGTTATAATCCAGATCTTCCTCACTGTAAGGTTCCGTTGGTTCCAGTGCCATCAGCTGCCCTCCGGTCTGTTCCGCGATCATCTCCGCTGCCCGTTCCGTATTGCCGGTAGCGGAGAAATAGACGACCAGAACGGAAGAAGTCTCTTCCTGTGGGGCAGGCGTTGCCGGCGTGAATTCCGGTTGGGGTGTCGTCGCAGCCTGCGGGGTCATTGTCGGTGCAGGTGTCGGAGCCGCAGTGCTGCATCCGGCAGCGGTCATCAGCAGAAGCAAGCTCATCATCATACGGCAGAATTTGGATTTTCTCATCATTTCACTCTTCCTTTCCTTCACAGAAATCGATTGTCATGGTGGCCGCAAGCTGGGAAATCGCTTCTTCCCCGCTTGTCACCGATCCCAGCGCAAACAGCGCCGGATTCGGGCGGAAATCGTCATAAAACAACACGACGTCGCCCCAGGGTTCATAATAGGCCAACACGCCGCTGCCCCCTTCCGCCATCGGCGTGTCTTCTGTTTCCAGCGCTTCTGGCGGATAGAATATTTTTTCATTGGTCGAATAATCCTCCACCTCTGCAGTCAGCGGCAGCTGACGGGCAAGCGACTGTGCGGCCGGGCTGTCATTCAGCGTCACAACGATCTCGCTGTGCTGATTGCGGATGACGATACAGCGTCCCTCAAAGGCCGCAGCCGCTGTCGGAGAAGCTGAATGCAGTCCAGGCGCTTCCGTTTCAACAACCTGAATCTCTGGTGATGAATTCTCCGGCAAAACGCTGCAGCCACTGCAGCCCAGCGCCACTCCCAGCGGCAGCAGGACAGATGTTTTTCTTTTCAACATTCTCCCTCCTTGCTTTGATGCTATCATTATAGATTTTGTGGCTGACCATGTCTAATACCTGGTAATTATCGCTTTTTATGCGTTTTACAAATGAAAATTCTCTCGTTATACCAAATTCATCGTGGCTGATACAACACGACAAAGGACAAAAAAACCAGGAACCCGTTTTTGAGTTCCTGGTTATTGGAGTTCCCTATGGTCTGACCGAAAGCGATTTTTCTTTCCATCGGTTCAGGGATGTCAGTTAACCGATGGCTGTTCCTGTGGTTCAGGATGCGCGTTCAGCATTTCATCCGGAAGCTTCACAACGCTTTCCACTTCGGCAGCCCGTTCCTTGCGTTCCTCACGCAGCTCTTCCGCACGAGCTTCAATGCGGCGCGTTGTTTCCCGATCGAACTTCGAACCGGTTCCGGCCGGAATCAGCTTGCCGATGATGACGTTTTCCTTCAGGCCGACAAGATGATCGACTTTGCCCTTGATCGCGGCATCGGTCAGAACCTTGGTGGTTTCCTGGAAGGATGCGGCCGACAGGAAGGAATCCGTTTCGACCGAAGCCTTGGAGATACCGAGCAGCGTCGGGCCGAATTTGGCCGGATGCTTGCCTGCCAGCAGACAGCCCTGGTTGATGCTGGTCAGCTGATTCAAAGAAAGCGTCTGTCCGGCACTCAGTCCTGTATCGCCGCCTTCGATGACAACCACTTTGCGCAGCATCTGACGGATCATGACTTCGATATGCTTGTCGGAGATCTCGATGCCCTGAGAAGCATACACCTTCTTGACTTCCTTCAGAATGTAATTCTGAACGTCCATGACGCCGGCAACCTCCAGCAGCTCTTTCGGGTTGACCTGACCTTCGGTCAGCTTATCGCCAGCCACTACCTTCGATCCTACCTTGAGCCAGGAGCGGATCGTCTGTGTCAGATCGCATTTGTGTTCAATGCTTTCCTTCTCATTGGTAACGACAATACGCGTGCCGTTGTGATTTTCCAGTTCGCTGATTTCCGTAATTTCTCCGTCAATCTTGGACAGAACCGCAACGTGCTTCGGACAGCGGGCTTCAAACAGTTCTTCGACTCGCGGAAGACCCTGAGTGATATCGCCGTCATTACCGGAAGCAACGCCGCCAGTATGGAAAGTCCGCATTGTCAGCTGAGTACCTGGCTCACCGATCGACTGCGCCGCCATAATACCGACCGCTTCCCCGGCTTCTACCAGTTTGCCGGTCGCCATATTGCGTCCATAGCACTTACGGCAGATTCCGTTGGTGCTTTCACAGGTAAAGGTATTGCGGATCCAGGCTCTTTCGACTCCCGCGTTGACGACTTTCTGCGCCATGGCCTCATCCATGTAGGTATCGGCCTCTACCAGCACTTCGCCGGTTTCCGGGTGGACGATCGCATTCTGAGTATAACGACCAACCAGCCGTTCATACAGCGTTTCCAGTACGGTGTTGGTCTTGCGGTCCACGATGGTTTCCACCATGTAGCCGCGATCCGTGCCGCAGTCATCCTCAATGATCACGACATCCTGAGCAACATCGACCAGACGGCGGGTCAGATAACCGGATTCCGCCGTTTTCAGAGCGGTATCCGTCAGTCCCTTACGCACACCGTGAGTGGAGATAAAGAATTCGGACACATTCAGACCTTCACGGAAAGAGGAATAAATCGGAACCTCAATGATAGAAGGCTGATATTCTTTCTTCGACTTGGACTGCGTCGGACGGGCCATCAGGCCTCGCATGCCGCACAGCTGCGTGAAGTGCGATTTGTTGCCTCGCGCGCCGGAAACCGCCATCATGTTGATCGGGTTCTTTCGCGGCAGCGACTTCATGACCGCATCACCGATTTCGTCCTTGATGTCCGCCCACAGTTTGGAGAAATGACGCTCCCATTCCGGCGGCGTCAGCATACCGCGCTTCAGCAGACGATCCAGCTTATCCGCCTGAGTCCGGCCTTCATCAACGTATTTCTGCTTATCCGGAACCACGTTGATATCCGCCAGAGACACCGTCATACCGGCCACCGTGGAATACTCAAAGCCAAGATCCTTGATGTTGTCCATGATATCGGAGGTGCCTTCGGTACGATACCGGTTGAATACCTCGGCGATGACATTGGACAGATCTTTTTTCTTGAACTCCGGATTCAGCGGCATGGCCGCGATGGCTTCCTTGATGTTGGTGCCCAGCGGCAGGAAGAAGCGATCCGGCGTTGCCTGCAGGCTTTCCTTGTTGACATCGTTGATGTATGGGAAGTCCGCCGGGAACATTTCATTGAAAATGACCTTACCTACCGTAGTTACAAGGTAAGAATGATTCTGCCGGGCAGTGAAGCAGCTCTTTTTCAGCGCGCTTCCCGGCAAGGCGATCCGGGTGTGCAGATGCACCTGCTTGTTCTGATACGCCAGCAGCACTTCGTTGGTATCCTTGAAAACATGACCCTCGTTGGTTCCGAAACGGCGCCACATCTGAGCAGCTTCCTGATCGCCCAGCGACTCCAGAAAATCCGCTTTGGCGAAGAATTCATCGGCCGTTTCTTCCATGTTCAGATAGAAATTACCCAGAACCATGTCCTGACCCGGCGTAACGATCGGTTTGCCGTCTTTCGGACCGAGGATGTTGTTGGAACCCAGCATCAGGATTTCCGCTTCAGCCCGTGCCTCTTCCGACAACGGCAGATGCACCGCCATCTGGTCGCCGTCAAAGTCCGCGTTGAACGCGGTGCAGACCAGCGGGTGCAGACGGATGGCGCGGCCTTCTACCAGCTTCGGCTTGAAGGCCTGAATACCCAGCCGGTGCAGCGTCGGCGCACGGTTCAGGAAAACCGGGTGATTGTCGATCACCTGTTCCACCACGTCCCAGACACGGGAATCCTGACGCTCGATCAGCTTCTCCGCGGTTTTCGGATTGCCGGCAATGCCCTGATTGACAATTTCATTGATGACAAACGGCTTATACAGCTGAATGGCCATCTCACGCGGAATTCCGCACTGATACATTTTCAGATCCGGTCCGACCGCAATAACGGAACGGCCTGAGAAGTCGACACGCTTGCCGAGCAGGTTCTGACGGAAACGGCCCTGCTTTCCCTTCAGCGAATGAGACAGCGATTTCAGCGCCCGTCCGCCGGCGCCGGTAATCGGCTTGGAACGGCGTCCGTTGTCGATCAGTGCGTCGACGGCTTCCTGCAGCATTCGTTTTTCGTTCTGAACGATGATCGCCGGCGTTCCCAGCTCCAACAGCTTTTTCAGACGATTGTTGCGGGTGATGACACGGCGGTACAGATCATTCAGATCGGATGTCGCAAACCGGCCGCCATCCAGCTGCAGCATCGGCCGAAGATCCGGCGGAATGACCGGCAGCACGGTCAGCACCATCCATTCCGGCTTGTTGCCGGAATGACGGAAGGCATCAATCGTTTCCAGCCGCTTGATCAGCTTTTTACGCTTGTCGCCGCTGGCATTTTCCAGATCCTTGATGACCAGATCGTGTTCTTTTTCAATATCGACTTTTTCCAGCAGCGTCTTCACCGCCTCGGCGCCAGTCTGGGCCACAAAGCTGCCCGGGCCGTACAGCGCCGTGTTTTCACGGTATTCCCGCTCGGAGATGATCTGTTTGTAAGCCAGCGGCGTATCCATCGGATCGGTAACGACCCAGGAAACGAAGTATACGACTTCCTCCAGCGCCTTTGGCGTGATGTTGAGCAGCAGGCTCATCCGGCTCGGAATACCGCGCAGATACCAGATATGCGCGACAGGCGCGGCCAGTTCGATATGCCCCATCCGCTCCCGGCGTACCGAGCTCTTGGTGATCTCAACGCCGCAGCGGTCACAGATAACGCCTTTGTAACGAACTTTCTTGTATTTTCCGCAATAGCATTCCCAGTCCTTGGACGGGCCGAAAATCCGCTCGCAGAACAAGCCGTCCCGTTCCGGTTTCTGAGAACGGTAGTTGATCGTTTCCGGCTTCTTGACTTCACCATAGGACCATTCACGAATTCGTTCCGGCGATGCCAGTCCTACTTGAATGGCTGCAAATTTATTGACACTCATCCGTCGCGCCTCCTTTACTCACTGTCTTCCTCATCGAATCCGACGACTGCCGCCTCTTCCGGCAGATCTTCTTCATCGATCACCTGTTGTGGCTGTTGCGCCGTGGTTTCGGATACAACACTTTCCAGAGCCGCGACCTCGTTGATCTCATCGGCCTCGATCTTCTTCATGTCGACCTCCAGACCTTCCTCGTCCAGCATTTTGACGTCAATCGCCAGCGCCTGCAGCTCATGCTTCAAAACGCGGAACGATTCCGGAATGCCCGGTTCAGGCAGATCCTTGCCCTTGATGATCGATTCATAAGTCTTGGTTCTGCCGACGATATCGTCCGACTTCACCGTCAGGATTTCCTGCAGCGTATGCGCCGCGCCGTAAGCTTCCAGCGCCCAGACTTCCATCTCACCGAAACGCTGACCGCCGTTTTGCGCCTTGCCGCCCAACGGCTGCTGAGTAACCAGGCTGTACGGACCGGTAGCACGGGCGTGCAGCTTGTCGTCGACCATGTGAGCCAGCTTGATCATGTACATGACGCCGACCGAGATTCTTTCATCGTACGGCTCGCCGGTCTTGCCATCGTGCAGAACGACCTTGCCGTCGGCTGACGTCTGCGCTTCTTCCATGATCGCTTTCAGTTCATCGTTACTGATGCCGTCGAAAACCGGGGTGGCGAATTTCACGCCCAGCTTTTTGGCCGCCATGCCCAGATGAATCTCCAGAACCTGTCCGATATTCATACGGGACGGAACGCCGAACGGATTCAGCATGATATCGATCGGTGTGCCATCCGGCAGATACGGCATGTCTTCCATCGGCAGAATCTTGGAAATAACGCCCTTGTTGCCATGCCGGCCGGCCATTTTGTCACCTTCGGAAATTTTTCGCTTCTGTACGATATAAACCTTGACGACTTCGTTCACTCCCGGCGGCAGATCATGACCTTCGCTGCGCTTGAAAATCCGGATCGAGTGTACGATGCCGGCGCCGCCGTGCGGCACCTTCAGCGAATTGTCGCGAACTTCGCGTGATTTCTCACCGAAGATCGCCAGCAACAGCTTTTCTTCCGGTGAAATCTCGCTCTGCCCTTTCGGCGTGACCTTGCCGACCAGAATGTCGCCTTCCTTGACCTCGGCGCCGATCATGACGATACCGCGGCCATCCAGATGACGGCAGGCGTTTTCACTGACGTTAGGAATATCCCGGGTGATTTCTTCCGGACCCAGTTTGGTTTCCCGGCATTCAATGTCGTATTCTTCAATATGAATGGAAGTGTAGACGTCATCGCGGACCATTCTTTCCGACATGATGATGGCATCCTCATAGTTATAACCATGCCAGGTCATAAACGCGATCGTCACGTTCTGTCCCAGCGCCAGCTCGCCGTTTTCCATCGACGGACCGTCGGCCAGAATGTCGCCGCGTTCCACCCGTTCGCCATGCTTGACGATCGGGCGCTGGTTAATGCAGGTTCCGGCGTTGGAACGACGGAATTTCTGCAGCTCGTAGATCCGCTTCTCCCCGCTGTCTTCACTGACGATGATCTTGGCGGCGTCCACATAGGTCACCACGCCATCGCCCACGCAGGTTACGGCGCTGCCGGAGTCCTTGGCGATGCGATGTTCAATGCCGGTGCCGACATAAGGCGAATGCGGATTCAGCAGTGGAACTGCCTGACGCTGCATGTTGGCGCCCATCAGGGCACGGGAAGCGTCGTCGTTTTCCAGAAACGGAATACAGGCCGTCGCTACCGATACGATCTGTTTCGGCGAGACGTCCGCCAGTTCCACCTGATCGCGGCGGGCCATGATCGTTTCTCCCGCTTTTCGGGATACGACCATCTCGTTGACCAGCCGTCCTTCATGCACTTCGTTAGCCTGAGCGATGATGTAATCATTTTCCTCATCAGCCGACAGATAGATATATTCCTCCGTCACCGTGCCGTCTTCCCGTACCCGGCGATACGGAGTTTCAATGAAACCATATTCGTTGATTTTGGCGTAGGTGGTCAGATTGGAAATCAGACCGATGTTCGGACCTTCCGGCGTCTCAATCGGACAGATCCGGCCATAGTGGCTGTTGTGTACGTCACGTACTTCGAAGCCTGCCCGCTCACGGGTCAGACCGCCCGGTCCCAGCGCCGAAATACGGCGTTTGTTGGTCAGCTCTGCCAGCGGATTCTGCTGATCCATGAACTGAGAAAGCTGCGACGAGGAGAAGAATTCCTTGATGGCCGCCGTCAGCGGACGAATATTGGTCAGCTGCTTCGGCGTCAGTCCCGCCGCTTCCGCGATGGACATTCTTTCCTTGACTACCCGCTCCATCCGGGACAGTCCGATTCGGAACTGATTCTGAATCAGTTCGCCGACCGTCCGGATACGGCGGTTGCCCAGCATATCGATATCATCCGCGCTGCCGACGCCGTCCATCATGTTCAGCTCATAGCTGTAGAAGGCGTACATGTCGGAAATCGTAATGGTTTTCTTATGATTGAGCGGATCCGCCGCCACCACCTTGACCGGATGACTCAGATCGGCTGTGGTCGCCACATGAATCGTCTGCACCGCGGCACCGACCAGCCAGGCGGTTACCGGCTGTTTCTGGCCAACCCGATCCAGAATCTGCTGCTGCTGAGAAGCGGACAGCGTGATTACTTCCTCATCCGGAATGTACCGCTGCACCATCAGCTCTCCTTCGCTGACAAGATCCTCGTTGCCGCTGGTCAGACGGCCGATGACATAGAAGCGATGACCGTAGTTCAGCACCGCGGAAGCATTGTCCGCACTCAGCGCGACCGGCTGAGCGGTAATGCCGGAGTACACGCGGACTTCCTTCACTGTCCGGGCCAGCTGCGCGACGTCGTGCTCTGTCAGCACTGTACCCTTTTCCAGCGTTCCTTCCTGCAGTTCCACATCATTGGCCAGAATCCGGCCGATCAGTCCCTGCGTCCAGGACGTATCCACCAGTGTCGTATCCGGATGTGAGAACGCGTGATCGAACGGGAACGCCGTCACGTGGCTTCCCTTCTTCAGCTGTTCACGCAGAATGTTTCTTTCTTTCTTGGTAATGGCCGTTCCGCGGGCATAGATCACCTGACCGTCCGCGCCGCGGACATCTTCCGCCAGCCACGTGCCTTCCATCCGGTCTGTCAGCGACAGCTTCTTACCCAGCTTGTAACGGCCGGCTTTGGTCAGATCGTACCGGCGATGATCAAAGAACTTCGCGTTCATCAGGTTGATGGAGCCATCCAGCGTCGGCACTTCATCGGAACGCTGATTTTCATAGATCGACAGCAATGCCTCCGTGCTCGTTTTGACCTTGTCTGCCGCCAGGGTATTGCGCAGTTCTTCGTAATTGCCGAAAAACGACGTATACAGCAGCATGTACAGGTTCAGAAACTCACGCTGTTCATCCTCAACGATGTTGTCTTCGAAAACTTCCAGACCCAATGCCTTCAGAAATTTCCGGATTCCGGTCGTATCAAAACCGTCTTCGCTTTTTTCCAGATTCAGCGACATGCCGATCGCCTTGAACAGAATCGTAGACAGGATCTTACGCTTGCGGTCTACGGACATGTTCAAAATCCGGCCCAGCGCCGCTTTCTTGCCGTCCGTCATGAATTCCAGCCAGGTTCCGCGGCTTGGAATCAGCTCGCAGTTAAACGTATCCTTGCCGGTCTTGTCTTCCGAAGCAATATCAAAATAAGCTCCTGGCGAACGCACGATCTGAGAGACGATAACCCGTTCGGCACCGTTGATAATGAAGGTGCCGGTTTCCGTCATCATCGGGAATTCGCCCAGGAAGACATCTTCCCATTTCGTCAGTACTTCTCCGGTGGTATTGTCCACCATTTCCAGTTCCATCTTGGCCTTCAGCGGAGCGGCGTAGTTGGCCTCGCGGTACTTGCATTCACTGACGGTATATTTTGGCGTGCCGAATTCGTAATCCACGAATTTCAGGCGGATATTTCCACCGTAGTTCTGAATCGGGTAAATATCATCAAAAACTTCTCTGATTCCTTCTTTTACGAACCACTCAAAAGATTGAGTCTGGACTTCAACGAGATCCGGCAGATCCAGGTTGCCGCTGACCTTGGAATAATTCCGGCGTTCTGCCTTTTTACCCAGTTTTTCAATACGGTAGTTCTGCATTTTTTCCATGTACGCCATCCTTTCATCACTTTTTACCACGGCTAAAAGGGCATACTACCCCCTTAACTTTTATACATTTTTGCAGTTTAATATAATAACAAAAGAACTTCAAGAAGTCAATCCCCTTTTGTCGATTTCAGTATCCAGTAGCCTTTTTCCTTCTCAAGAATCTCGCAGTTGCCAAACAGCTCCCTGAGCTTTCGCCAGGCGCTTTCCGCTCCCTGCTGCTTACGGATGACGATCATCAGATGCCCGCCCTGCTCCAGATGGGCCAGGGCCTGCTCAAACATCGCAAAGATCACCTGCTTGCCCGCCCGAATCGGCGGATTGATCAGAATATCGCTCAACGTTTCAGCGATATTCGCGAAACAGTCGGAAACCCGCGCTTCCGCTTCCACGCCGTTCTTCTGCGCATTAAGAACGGCCAGCTCCACCGCGCGCGGATTCACATCCGCCATCAGCACCTGACTGTGGGGGCTCATCTTTTTTACCGTGATCCCAATCACTCCGTAGCCGCATCCCAGATCCAGAACCCGATCGCCCAGCATCTGCGTGCTGAGCGTTTTCAGGAATACCTCGGTTCCCAAATCCACTCTGTTTTTGCTGAAGACGCCATTATCCGTCACAAACTTCAGCATAAAGCCCGAAAACCGGAAAGAAATCTCCTTCCGGTTTTGTGGTAATTGACGGTTGTCAGTAAAATAATGACTCATTCCATCGCCTCCCATGGGCTTAAAAAGCCGAAAAACTTCGGCTTTTCTCGGTTTCAGCTTCGGATCGAAACTTATTTGATTTCGACAGACGCGCCGGCATCCATCAGTTTCTTCTTGATTTCTTCCGCTTCTTCCGGCTTGATGTTTTCCTTGATCGGGCTTGGGCACTTGTCAACCAGACCCTTAGCCTCTACCAGGCCCAGACCGGTGATCTCACGAACAACCTTGATGACGCCAACCTTGGACGCGCCAACTTCCTTCAGGATAACGGAAACTTCAGTCGGTCCTGTCGGAGCCGCTTCTTCAGCAACCGCCGCAACCGCAACCGGAGCCGCAGCCGTAACGCCGAATTCTTCTTCGATCGCCTTAACCAGATCGTTCAGTTCCAGAATGGTCATCTCTTTCAGAGATTCGATGATTTCAGCATTTGTTAACTTAGCCATGTTTTTATTCCTCCTTGGTCAATTCTTTTTTATTCAGCAGCTTCAGCGGCAGGCGCCTCCGCGTCCTTATCAGCAACCGCCTTTACAGCACAGGCGAAGCTGCGGACAGGAGCCTGCAGACAGCTCAGCAGCATGGACAGCATGCCTTCACGGTTAGGCAGGCTGGAGAGTTCCTTGATCGTGTCGACGCCGACGACTTTGCCCTCGACGATCGCTCCTTTCAGAACGAGTTTGTCATGCGTCTTGGCGAATTTGGCCAGTACGCGGCTTGGCGCAACAGCATCTTCCTCGGAAAACGCAATTGCGTTCGGTCCTGTCAGCTGTTCAGTCAGCTCACTGAAACCGGCAGCCTCGGCAGCGCGCTGAGTCATCGAGTTTTTGTAAACCTTGAACTCCACGCCTTCCGCCCGCAGGCTTCTTCTCAGCTCAGTAACTTCGGCGACTGACAGACCGCGGTATTCGACAACGACGGTCGATTCGCAGTTTGTCATCTTACTCTGAATTTCAGAGACAAGCGCTTTTTTGGATTCTAATACCGCTTCTTTCATTCCCTACACCTCCATTTTTCTATTGTCCCAATATACCGGAAAAGAAAAACCCGCACCAGGACAGCACGGGTTTGAAAGTTCATCTCATCGTTGATCTTCCTACCTCGGCAACATGATTAAGCCGTTAAGCCGTTGCTGTCTATGGTATATTGATAACAAACCTATTTTAACAAGCTTTCTGAACTTGTCAAGGCCTTACTCGGCCGCAACACGGATCGCCGGTCCCATCGTCGTGGAAACGGTGATGCTCTTCATGTAGTTGCCCTTGACGGCCGCCGGACGCGCTCTGAGAATCGTGTTGTACAGAGCCTTGGCGTTTTCCGCCAGCTGCTCATCGGTGAAGGAGCACTTGCCGATCATGACGTTGATGTTGCCTTCCTTGTCCACGCGGTAAGTAACCTTACCTTTTTTGATTTCGTTGACAGCGTTGGCGACATTCATTGTTACCGTACCCGTCTTCGGGTTTGGCATCAGGCCTTTCGGGCCCAGGATTTTACCCAGCTTACCCAGCTCGCCCATCATGTCCGGTGTGGCGACGATGACGTCAAACTCAAACCAGCCCTTTTTGATCTCTTCCAGGATTTCCTTGCCGCCGACAAAATCCGCGCCGGCATCCTTGGCTTCCTGTTCCTTCGCACCCTGCGTTACAACCAGAACCTTCTGGCTGCGGCCTGTGCCGTTTGGCAGAACCATCGCGCCGCGGATCTGCTGATCTGCATGACGAGGATCCACGTTCAGGTTGAACGAAATTTCGACCGAAGCATCAAACTTCGTGGTGTTGATTTTTTTCGCCAGAGCGACCGCTTCCGTCAGGCTGTACAGCTTGCTGCTGTCGACCTGCTTCAGCGCCTCAGTGTATTTCTTTCCTCTTTTTGCCATCGTGATGTCCCTCTCTTACTCCATACCTTCCACAACAACGCCCATGTTGCGTGCTGTTCCGGCGATAATCCGCATAGCGGCTTCTACGTCGTTGGCATTCAGATCCGGCATCTTGTATTCAGCGATCTCTCTGCACTTTTCCAGAGAAATCTTGCCGACGATGTTGGTCTTGGCGTTTCCGGATCCCGACTGGATACCGGCAGCCTTTTTGATCAGAACAGAAGCCGGTGTCGTCTTCAGGACGAAATCAAAGCTCTTGTCCTCATACGCGGTGATGATGACCGGAACGATATCTCCCGCGCGGTCCTTGGTCGCGTCATTGAACGCGTTGCAGAACTGCGGCATGTTGATGCCCGCAGACGCCAGCGCCGGTCCCGGACGGGCTCCGCCGGCCTGGAACTGGAGCTTACAGATTTTTGCAACTTTCTTGCTCACAAGACATTCCTCCTTCGATTCGATTGTCTGTGCCGTGGTCTCTTCTGGGCAGGTGCAAAGCCGCCCTCCCACGCATAACAAAACGTGCTGCCTTCAGACAGCACGTTTATTTTAATGGACAAAACGCCTTTCGTCAAGCGCTTTTTTACAGTTCCACCTTTTCCAGATCGTTGTAGGCAATTTCTGTCGGCGTTTCCCGTCCGAACAGGATGCACAGCACCGTCGCGGTCTGCGCGTCGTCGTTCATCGCGTCGATCGTTCCCTCGATGCCGCTGAACGGTCCGGTCAGAATTTTCACGCGATCGCCCACGCCGAAATTGACGCTGACCTTGCGGTCGCTCATGCCGATACGGCGCAGGATGGCGTCGATTTCTTCCGGCGATACCGGAAACGGCTTGGCTCCCCCGCCGCTGGAGCCGATAAACCCGGTGACCCCCGGCGTATTGCGCACGATGTACCACGCTTCATCCGTCATGATCATCTCGACAAACAGATAACCCGGGAACAGATTGTGCATTTTCTCAATCTTTTTTCCGTTTTTGTATTCGATCTCCGGCTCTTCCGCGACCAGAATCCGAAACAGATAATCGGAAATGCCCATCGTGTCCACACGCCGCTGCAGGTTTTCCTTGACCCGGTATTCATGCCCCGCATAGGTGTTGACCACATACCATTCCTTTTTTGATTCCGTCATACGATTACCCTCCAATTCCGATCAGACGCAGGAAGAAGGATACCAAAAATTCACAGGCAACGAAGAACACGCCGAAAAAGACGCAGAAAATCAGCACTTCCGCCGTATTCAGACCGAGATCTTTTTTCTTTGGCCAGCGGATCCGCTTGATCTCCTTGCCGATACCGCTGATACTGAACCATTTCAACATAACGATTTCCTCCTATTTGGTCTCTTTATGAAGGGTATGCCTTCCGCATTTTTTACAGAATTTCATCAGTTCCAGACGTTGATTATGCGTCTTGGGATTGCGGCGGGTCGCATAGTTGCGGGAAAGACATTCCGTACAGGTAAGAATGACCTTGGTTTCCTTAGCCATCTGCAGCCCTCCTTTTCGCTTTACCACTGTACCATAAAGAAAAGGGTTCGTCAAACAACCCTCGTCTGTTGCAGATTGTAGCACCTTTTTTCCCGCATTTCAAGCGTCTTCCGCCATTTTTCGAATCAACCGCTGTAACTTGCGGCGCACCCGCTGCAGCCGGTTATCATAGCTTTTGACCGAGCAATCCAGCAGCGCGGCGGCTTCCTTATAGGAAAGCCCTTCCAGACTAAGACACAGCAGCTGCCATTCCTGCGGTGTGAAAAAACGGCGGATCTGCCTCAGCTGATCGCTGGACTGCGTCAGTTTGAAACAGTATACCGGATCGGAAAAGCGGTCCGCCGACGGAATCATCTCCGTCCGGTATACCGCGTGATCCTCATTCACCACGCAATCCAGTGATTCGCATTCATAAAACGCGGCCTCTTTGGCGCTGCGGGTATGCCGGTAGAGCGTCTGCAGTCGTTTGCGCAGACAATGCGTCAGATAGGTTTTAAACGAACAGCCGCAGTCTTCCCGGTAACTGTTGATCGCGCTGGCCGCCATCAGCCGGCTTTCCTGTTCCAGATCCTCATGAAAGGACCAGCCCGCGATCCCGCTGAATCCGGACTGCATCCGGATCATGCCCCGGATCATCGGCTGATATTTGAGAATCAGCGTCTGCAGCGCCCATTCGTCGGCCTGATGAATCATGTATAACAGTTCGTCGTCATTCCATTTCTGAGCGGTCATCGTGTTCCTCCTAAAGAGGGAAACGCCTGGAATCGATCTGATACAGCAGCACAGCGCAGGCCACCGAGGCGTTGAGCGAAGATACCGAGCCGCGCATCGGCAGCTTCAGCATGACGTCGCACTGTTCTTTCACCAGCCGTGAAATTCCCTTGCCCTCCGAACCGATCACCAGCACCACCGGCGTATCAAAGGCGGGCTGGCGGTAATCCTGCGCCTGATCCATATCCGCGCCATAGATCCAGAATCCTTTTTCCTTCAGCTGCTTCAGCGTCTGGCTCAGGTTGGTCACCATGGCCACCGGGACGGTTTCAATCGCGCCGGTGGATACCTTGGCCACGGTGGCGTTCAGCGAAACCGAGCGGTTTTTCTTCAGAATGACCCCATCTGCGCCAATGGCGTCGCAGGTTCTCAGCACCGCGCCCAGATTGTGCGGATCTTCCAGCTCATCCAGCACGACCAGCGTCGCCAGCTTGCCCTGCGGAATCCGCTGCAGCATCTCCTCTATCGTCCACGTCCGATAATCCTCGCACAACAGCGCGATGCCCTGGTGGTGCGAACTGCCGCAGCGCTGATCCAGCGTCCGTCGGCTGACCCGTTCCACCGGAATCCGGCGCTGCTGCAGCAGCGGCTGAACCTGTGGGAACGGAGCGCCTTCCATTAACAGCGCCTTCTCTACCCGGCGGCTGCCTTTCAGAGTCTGCATCACTGCGTTTTTCCCATATACATATAATGCCATAAGTCCTCCTTCTGTTTCGTCCCGTCCGGGTTCCAGATGGGTTTCAATGCGTTCCGGAAGGCATCTTGCCAAGACTGACCTGTTCTCTGAGCTGATGCCAGATCTGCTGCAGCCGCTGCTGCTGCCCATCCAGATACCACCACCCGATCAGCGCCTCAAACCCGGTGGAAATCCGGTAGGTCTGAACTTCGGTATTCTTCGGTACAACCCCGGTTTTGGCGTTGCGGCCGCGGCGGAAGATTTCCTCTTCCTGCTCGCTCAGCGCCGCTTCCTCGTGCAGCCGGGTATAAAATTGCGCCTGCGCTTTGGCGCTGACAAACCGGACGCTGAGCTTCTGCAGATCCGCAGCCCGGCTGTACCCCAGCGAAAGCAAATACTCCCGTACTAACAGCGACCACACCGCATCGCCAAGATAGGCCAGCGCCGAACCGTTCATTTCCTTCAGCTGCATTACAGCAGATCCTTTTCCGTCAAGGCCGCCCGCAGCTGATCCGCCTCGGCAAAATTCTTCTGCGCCTTGGCCTGATTCCAGCGGACAAACAGCTCCCGGTCCGCATCGCTCAGCTGCACTTGCGGAATACGGATGCCCAGAATCCGCAGCATCGCGCTCAGCGCGCCGATCTGCGCGCCGATCCCGTCCCAGTCTTTCTGCCGCTGACGCAGCGCCTGATTCAGCTTTTTCACCGTTTCAAAAATCTGAGCGTAGCCGTTGGGCGTATTCAGATCATCGTTCATCGCTTCGATAAAGCGATGGATCGCTTCCTCATCGCGCCCCTGCAGCGTGATGTTTTCCAGCTGACTGCTGACCAGCGCCTGCTTCATCGGCGTCCGTACCTTATCCAGCTCCTTGCGCGCGGTCTCGATCGTCTCATCCGAGAAATTCAGCTCGCCGCGATAGTGAACGCTCAGCATCAGCCAGCGCACCAGATCCGCTCCCAGTTTGTCGATGACGTCCTTGGCCCAGCTGACATTGCCCAGCGATTTGGACATCTTCTCCCCATTGATATTGATCATGGCGTTGTGCATCCAGTAGTTGGCTATCGCGTTGTGCGTCAGCGCTTCGGACTGAGCGATCTCGTTTTCATGATGCGGAAAACGCAGATCCATACCGCCGCCATGGATATCGATCTTATCTCCCAGCTCCTTGTGAATCATCACCACGCATTCCGTATGCCAGCCCGGCCGTCCCAGACCCCAGGGGGAGGACCAGCGAATGCCCAGTTCGGTTTTTTTCCACAACGCAAAATCAAGCGGGTTTTCCTTTTTCGCATTTTCCTCCACCCGGGCGCCGACCTGCAGATCATCCAGATTCTGACGTGAAAACTGTCCGTAAGTCGGAATCCGGCTGACCCGGAAATACACGTCGCCCTCCGCCTCATAGGCGTAGCCGGCCTGCACCAGCTCATCGATAAAGCGGATGATCTCCTCCATCGTCTCCGTCACCTTCGGAGCGGCGTACAGCGGTTCGGTATTCAAGCTTTCCCGAACCTTCTGATAGGCTTCGATGTAACGCGAGGAAATCACGGCTTCCGCCACATTTTCCTGCTGGGCGCGCCGGATGATCTTGTCATCCACATCGGTGTAGTTGGATACATATTTTACGGTGTAGCCCTGTGCCTCAAACAGTCTTCGCAACGTGTCGAACACGATCATCGGCCGCGCGTTGCCGATGTGGGCGTGGTTGTAGACAGTCGGTCCGCAGACATACATGCTGACCTCACCCTGACGAATCGGCACGAATTCTTCAATCTGACCGCTCAGGGTATTGTAAAGCCGAATACTCATTTTTCTCTTTCCTTTCCTCGGGACTCCCGCATAAAAAAAGACATCTCCGGTAAGAGACGCCTTTTCAGCGCGGTTCCACTCTTGTTGACCGGCAATCCCGGCCCAGCTTTCATTCCGTTAACGCCGGACTACGTCCGCCCTACTGCACTTTTCAGGCCGGCCCTCCGGGAGGCATTCATCCGCGGGACCGGGATCTTTCCACCAGCCAGATCCTCTCTGCGTCAGTCCTTTGCCGATTACTCGTTCCCGTCATGGGTTTGCTGTTTTTATTCTACCACATTTCCCGGATAAATCCCGCTCTTTTGCACAGGAAATCGAACGGTTATTTACCGGAAGACGACTGACGGCGGCGTTTCAGCTGCAGTTTTTCAATCAGCCCGGTCTTGTATTTCAGGGAAAGATAGCCGACAAAGCTCATGATGAACGCTCCCAGACAATCGACGATCAGATCTTTCATCGTGTCCTGCAGCGCAGCCCGGCCGATCAGCTGAGTTCCGTCCTCCAGCATGAATTTCTGCATGTTCAGCCCCAGAATGCCGTCAAAGGTAAACTCGTAGATTTCCCAGAAAACGCCCAGGGTCACCGCAAAACAGAACGCGAATACGGCGACAAACACCGGCGACAGATTGATCGGAATGCGATCCGATTTGTTCAGGATGGTGACGAAGGAGAAGCCCAGCGCTCCCAGCATGCCGCCGCTGAACGTATGCAGAATCGTATCCCAGTGTCTGACATTGTAATAAAATGCCCGCACCTCGCCCAGATAAATCGCGCAATACAGGAAAATCGCATACAGCACCAGCATCCGGCTGGGAATCTGCAGCTTGTGTTCGATGATGTTGGGCAGCCTCATCGCGACGACCCCAAGAATACACTGCACAAGCATCAGCACATAATCGCTCTTGATTCGCACATCGGCGCCGGTGGCTTCCATCGGTGCCAGCGCAATCCGGATAACCAGAAAGATGACCGACAGCAGAAGGGTGATGAATACAAAGTCATAAATGACCCGGTTCCAGTCTATTTTTTTCTTCATGTTTTCTTCCTTATTCTGATGATATCCCTTATTTTATCGGCCTGTTGTGGTTCTGACAAGTGTTTTTGCGCCTGTTTTTCTTTTTGCAATACGGAAAGGGGGAAAACGTTGTCTCAGAATGGCTCATGACCCCGCCGTTTTCGCTGAACTGCGCCTTCCCGCCGCTGACGCAGCTGCTGCGTGTAATTGACAATTCCCTGACAGGCGCTGTCCTGCAATGCCTGCGGATCGATTGTTGCGCCCTGACGCAGCGCCAGACATTCCATCACCATGCCCAGATTCATCCCGGTGATCACCGTGATCTGATCCTGATCGAGAAAGGCCGTCTGAGTGCAGGGAGTGCCGCCCATCAGATCGGCCAGGATGACGACCCCCTGCCCCCTGTCCAGCTGGCTTACGGCTTCCTGCAGCCGCCGGCGGTAATCCTCGGCCGTTTCCTGCGATGAAAGAGACAGCGCCTGCAGCTGCGGCTGGTCGGTGCCAAAAAAGATTTCCGCCGTCTTCAGCATCGCCTGCGCCAGCGGTCCGTGACTAATCAGTAAAATTCCCTGCATCGTTTTCCTCCTCTTTCTTCTGATGATTCATTGGCAGGGGCGAGCGGATCAGACAGCCGATGAGCCGCACTGCCTGACAGATCTGTTCGCAATCCACCTCGTTATCCCCTTTTCCCCCCGGCAAAGCACAGCTCAGTGTCGCGGGATCCGCCGTACTGATCAATACCCCGTGTTGCCATCGGCGGATCAGGCTGTCTTCTTCCGCCTGGGCCGTCCGTACGATCCAGCCCGGCTCGCCGGCAACCTTTCCCATCGCATCCGCTGCCTGACCTTTGAATAACAGCAAACCTCCCGCTTCCCGTCCCAGCTGATTCAGATAGATCGGGCAGAGCTGTGGACCGCGTTCGGCAAGCTGAGCAAGCCCGGTTTCCGCCCCGTTTTCTTCCAGCAGGCAAAACGCCGCGTTCTCGTTTCGGTACAGCCGGGCACATTCCAGAAGCGCAAACAGCGCGGCATTTTTCCCCGCGTTGCCCGCTGTGGGCAAAGAACGGGCTGTCAGGGCGGCAAGAAACAAGGCGGCTGACAACAGTGCCGCCGGCCATGACGCGCCATGAAACGCCGCGTTGCCCGCCAGCGCGCCGAATAAGGCCAGACTCATCGAAATCAGCATTCCCGCCAGCATGTTGATCCCTTGCCGGCGTCGGTTTTCGGTCTGGTTCATCAGCTGCTGACGGCCCCCGATCCACCAGCCGCCGCGCAGATTGAAATCGGCCGCTATCACCCAGCGGGCGGTACGGATATCGCCGGCAATCAGCATTCGTCCAGGTGGTAAAGATTGCCGTTGCTCGCAATGGACCGGATAACCCAGCGCCGCCAGCATCGCCGTCAGCTGCAGCAGCGTCTTTCGCTTCTGCCGGGCGGTTCTTCGTTTCGCCATCCGCCAGCACAGCGTCAAAAACCGCTGTTTCTCATTCTGTGAATTCATCCTGCGTTTCCTTTCCTGAAATCAAGCGGAAAAGACCGGTCAGCCCGGCCTTTCCTGTTAATACTGTACAAGATCCCGAACCCGTTTCTTGTTGTATTCCGGTGAAATCTGATGCGTCAGCAGCACGCCATGCTCCTCCAGAAAGCGGAACGCCTCCCTGTCCTGTTCCCCGACAAACAGACAGGCTTCCACTTTGACCTTGTTTTCCCTGTCTGAAGCATACATGCCGCTGATGCACAGCTCGTCCATCTCATACCCCAGTTCGACCAGCTCCACCGCATCCTCAATCTGTTTGAACACCACCATCACGCGGTAATCGTCCAGCTCTGAAGAGTTCAGCAGCTCAAGCGCCTGTCGGGGCGAAACGACGTCGACATCAGCATTTAACGCCGCCAGCTCCAGCAACATGACCTGGGTCGGATCCTGAGCGGTCTTCTCATTGACAACGACAAACTCGTCGATATTCAGCGACCGGGCGAAATTGCTGACCTGTCCATGCAGCATTCTTCCGTCCAGCCGGTATTGAATGACGGCCATCTTCTCGCCTCCTTTCTTTTCTGATATCCCGTTTCTCTTTTCGAAGCTGCTACAGAATCAGCGAGAAGATCAGAGAAAATACGAAGATCAGTGCGACCAGTTTCAACGAGGAAATGTTCTTCCGGTACAGCCAGGCCAGCAACACCGTCAGCGCCAGCGGAGCCAGGCCGGGAATGATGTTATCCAGCTCCTGCTGCAGATTCAGCACATAATCGCCGATCTGAATTTCGCTTTCCAGCGAGAAACCAACCCATGAAGGAATCAGCGCACCGACCGCCGTCATGCCCAGAATCGTGGCGCTTTCCATCAGCCGGTCCAGAATTCCGGTCCGGTTCATGTCCCGAATGACTTTCAGCCCGTTGCGATAGCTGTAGAAAAAGCTGAAATACGCGACGCCGAAATAATAGGCATTACCCAGCACAAAGGTCAGCAGAGCGCCAAGAATCGAGCCGTTAAGGGCAAACCCGGCGGCCAGCGCGCCGATGATCGCATTCACGGTCGCTCCCAGCGAATCGCCGATCCCGGCCAGCGGTCCCATCAACGACGCCTTGACCGTGTTGACCGATTCTTCCAGCGCCGTTCTTTCTTCTCCATGCGGCATGTTGGCGATCTGTTCTTCCTGCGCGCAGTTCATGCCGATAGTAAATCCCATCCATTGCGGCGTGGTATTGTAAAAGGCCATGTGCCTGCGGGCGGCGGAAATCTGATCGTCACGGTCTGGAAACAGCTTCTTCAGCACCGGCGCCAGCGCGGAGAAATACTGCAGCGTCTGAAACCGTTCGTAGTTGATCGTTACCATCGGAAAGAAGGAAAATCGCAGAAAGACTCCCATCAGATCTTTGCGGGTCAGCGAGACTACCGAACTGCCCGCGCCTTCTTTTCTGTTTTCCGTCATGACGCCATTCCTCCTTTTCTCCGTTTTCCCGGATTTCCCCAGAAGAAAACATAGATCGCCATGGCCGCCCCCAGCAGCGCAATCGCCAGCAACGAACCGCCAAAGACCGCGCACATCACAAAGCCGACCAGAAAAAACGGAATGTACTTTACCTTGTACATCATGGCCAGCAGCATGCCAAAGCCCAGCGCCGGCAGCATGCCTGTTGCCGTTGTGAGCCATTGAGAAATCCAGGCCGGCATGTTTTCATTCACCATGACGACGAAACTGGAGCCGAAGTAAATGCACAAAAACACCGGAATGAACTCGGTCAGAAAGAAGACCAGCGAACCGACCAGCTGCAGCCGCGTCATCTTCCTGTAGTCCGCCGTTTCCGCCGCCTTGTCCGCAATGTGCATCAGCGGCGTATTGATCGTCCAGGCGGCCATCCGGCCCAGCTGCCCCATGACGGAAACCGGTACGGCCAGGGCAATGGCCGTTTCCATCTCAATGCCGGTGATGACGCACAACGCGGTAGTGACGGTGGTCGCCGTCGTCTGATTGACCGGAATGGCCGCTCCGACTCCGACGATCCCCATATAGACCAGCGTCAGCGTTCCGCCGATGACAATCCCGGTTCGAATATCCCCCAAAACCAGGCCGACCAGCATTCCGCAGATGACCGGCTTGGTCGTCTGAAAATTGACGAAGCCGTAATTGGTCCATCCGAAAAATGCGCACAACACAGAAACAAAACAAGCATATCCTAGTCCAATATCCATCGTGTACCTCCTTTCTAGGATCGTTTTTGTTTTCTTTCTTCTCTCTTTGAGCTCTCCCCCCTGTTCTATTCCATTCCGTCCGCCGCGGCCTTATGCCTGTTTTTCACCAGAAAGTCGACAAACCGGCGGGTGATGGCCATCGGGTTGGTGATCGCCGTGCCGATCGTGACCATATTGGCGCCGCAATCCAGCGCATGTTTCGCCTCTTCCCGCGTCCAGATCCGCCCCTCGGCGTTGATCAGACAGCCTGGAAAGGCCTGCCGGATCTGACGGATCAGTTCAAAATCAGCGCCCAGCGCCGCGCGCGAACGAGTCGATTCCGTATACCCGGACAGGGTGGTCGATACGATATCCGCACCGGCCTTCAGTGAACAGCGGGCCTCTTCCAGCGTCGCGATGTCCGCCATGATCAGCTGATCCGGATACTTTTCCCTGATGCGGCCAATCCGTATCGGCGCCATGTCGCCCTCGCAGTTTTTCCGCTGTGTTCCATCCACCGCAATGATTTCGCAGCCAAGCGCGTGCAGCGCTTCCACTTCCCGCATCGTCGGGGTAATGTACACCTCGCAATCCCCGCTGACCACTTTCCAGATTCCAACCATGATCTTCTGCGGAAAGGCTTCTTTGATCGCCCGGATGTTTTCCGGTCCGTTGGCCCGGAATCCGGCACAGCCGCCCGCCTGCGCCGCGCGGGCCATCTGCAGCATGTCCTGCGGACGGCAGAACGGATTGCCGTCACTGGCATTTCCCTGACAGGAAACGATCAGCTGTCCCTGAATCTGTCGCAAAACTTCCTCTTTGTTCATGCCTGTTCCTCCTTGCGGGTCCTGAAGGGGACACCTTTTCAAGATGTATGCGTGAAAAAAGAAGACAGAACTTTATTCCGGGAATTGCCCTGCTTCTCTGATGCCGGGTAACGATTGTCAACCGTTTTGGGGAAAGAGAAGAAGAAAGATCTCAGCCTGAAACCAGCCGGGATGAAAACAAAAAAACTCCATTTTACAAAGCCAGGATGTAAGCCTATGCGGTATAATAAAGATAACAGTGAGAAACACTCGCTGGGGGTAATAGAAAAGAGGCTGAAAATGAAAATCAGAGAAAAAGGCAAGAAGCCCGCAACAACTTCCCTGCTGGGATTTGGATGCATGCGTCTCCCAGTCACCAAGGACGGTAAAATCGACCGCCCGGAAGCCATGAAAATGATGGATTACGCTTACGAGCATGGTGTGAATTATTACGATACCGCCTATTTCTATCATTCCAAGGAGAGCGAGCCGGTCGTTGGCGAATGGGTGAAAACCAAGCAGCGCGATACTTTCTACCTGGCGACCAAATCTCCGACCTGGGTCTGCAAGGACATCGCCGATTTCGACCGCATTCTGGACGAGCAGCTGGCCAACCTGCAGACAGACTATGTCGATTTCTATCTGCTGCACGCGTTAAACCGGCAGCGTTGGGAACAGATCCAACAGATGAATCTGCTGCCGCATCTGCAGTCGGTGCTGGACAGCGGCAAAGTGCGCCGGATCGGATTCTCTTTTCATGACGACTACGAACTGTTCGAGGAAATCCTGAACGCGTACGACTGGGATTTCTGTCAGATTCAGTTCAATTATATGGATGTGGACATCCAGGCCGGGATGCGCGGCTATGAGCTGGCCCGCTCCAAAAACATTCCGATGGTCATCATGGAACCGGTCAAGGGCGGCATGCTGGCCAACGTTCCGGATGAAATCAAAAAGGAATTCCGCAGCGTTCATCCCGACTGGTCGGATGCTTCCTGGGCGCTGCGCTGGGTGGGCAGCCATGACAACGTCATGACCGTGTTATCCGGGATGAGCACGATGGATCAGGTGATCGACAACGTCCGTACGTTCACGGAAATGGAAGAACTGAACGAGCAGGAACTGCAGACGGTGGATCATGCCCGCACGCTGTTCAACGCCCGCATTCAGGTTCCATGTACGGCCTGCCGCTATTGTATGCCATGTCCGTTCGGACTGAACATTCCGCAGAATTTCAAGCTGCTGAACACCGCTCATGTCTACAACGCGTTCGCCTCGCAGAAAGAAGCTTACCTGCAGCTGGATGTGACGGCCCGGGCTTCCCATTGTCAGAAATGCGGCGCCTGCGTACCGCAGTGTCCGCAGCACATCGACATTCCGGGCTCGATGGCCAAGGTCGCTTCGCAATTCGAAGACTAAATCATTTCCTGACGGTTTTTCAGGCGGACAAAGGATCTTTGTCCCGCCTTTTCTTTTGCGTGTTTTTCGCTATAATATAGATGAAACAGATCAGAAACAAAAAAAGGG